>CAJTUY010000034.1 GCA_910579415.1 uncultured Clostridia bacterium
ACGATAAAATACTTCGTGAGTCAGTTGTCATTCCTATAAATTCATACAGCAATCCAAAAGAACTGATACTGTCCAGCATACCGTATATCCCCTGATAATGGTCACACCACCACCAGGCAGGTCCCTGCTGAATTAACGCCGATACACCATCACGGCTATATGAGCCTTCCAGAATTGCCATTTCAGCATTGCCGGCAGGATTCAATGTAAACAATATTGTTCTTGGAATGCCATTTTCACCGTGTTCAATATCATCCAAAAGCCGTGCAATATGTCGGGTGTCCACCCTGCCTATTCCTGCAAAGCCTCCTGCCACGCCTACAGCATTTCTTAAGCGTGTGCTTGTATATCGGTTTCCATACTTCCTCCAGTGTAAGTTCGTGGAGCGCCTTTAAATATTTGTCGGGAACTTTAGGACGCCCGTCAGGCAACCTCTCCCCTTTCCATTTTGGCGTAAGCGCAATAATATTTTCTCTAACATTAAAATTAATAATAACCTCCCACTAAAATTCAACAGTTAATATCTACTTTTTTGTTCTTTTGACTACATTATACACTAAAATCAATCAAAAAATCGTGCAAAATATTCAGTTGTTTCTCTACTATAATTCGATTTTATGTGCAAATCATATAATAAAAAAACGCCTTACAGGCGTGCAAGTGTTTGTTTTACCCTAACTATTGACAATAATTTCATTATATGATATAATCTATTCATTATGTGGAGAGGTGGCCGAGAGGTTGAAGGCGCAGCATTGGAAATGCTGTGATGTGAAAGCATCCGTGGGTTCGAATCCCATCCTTTCCTCCATAGAAAAAAGCAAGCTTATTAGCTTGCTTTTTTCTATTTTTCAATTCCCTGTGCTTCCAAAACCTCCGTTACGTTCATCAGTCACATCATCATCGAAAGTAATACCGTATTCAACAAATATTCCCTGACAGAATCCTGCGCCCTTATTAAGTGATACTGTTTTATCCTCATTAGTATCATTCATAATCTTACAGAATATATGCCCTTCATTATCGCTGTTATAATAATCACTGTCAATAATACCGACAGTATTATTCATCTGAACTCTAAATTTAAATCCAAGACCGCTTCTTGGATAAAGTTTAAGAACCCAGTTTTCATCTATCTTTGCGCGTATTCCGGTAGGGATTTTAATGCTTTCTCCGGGCTTAAGCTCAAATGCAAGCGGCGAATAAAAATCATATCCTGCTGAGCCTGCTGTTGCCCTTTTGGGGAGTTTTATTTCATTATATATATTTTCAATATCATCTGTTACATAAAATGTGTCTGCCCAATCCTTTTTAAATTGTTCAAACGAAACCTTTTCAAACTTTGCTATTCTTTTCATATCGTTTCTCCATTCTGCTGTTCAAACGCATTTATTTCATGGCAAGTACAGTTTTGCCTATCTCTAAACTTTTCTTTACATCTATTACTTTTTGATTTGAGCTGCCTCTCCAGGCAAGATTTGTATCCATCATTTTTTCAATAAACGGTCCGTCCACCAAAATATCTATGTTCTCCATAAACGGCAAATCTTTTATATCCTGCCATTCGTAACCACTGTAAAGCCAAATTGTTTTATCAGGGAATTTTTGTGATATTTCCGATGCCAAATCCCCTATGTCATTTCGGTTTTTTGTATGGAGAGGGTCACCTCCGCTAAATGTAATGCCTGATATGTAGCTTTTATTCAGTTCATCGAAAATTTCCTGCTTGGCGGCTTCATCAAACTCCAATCCGCCGTTAATATCCCACGTAACGGGATTCTGACAGTTAGGGCATCTATGCTCGCAGCCTGCGACCCACAGTACAACACGTAAGCCGTCGCCGTTTAGCATATCGTCCTTAGTTATATTATGATACCGCATTACATACTTTTCCTTTCTGCAATTTCAGCCATTTTTGCGCTGTTAAGTCTTGTATCGCCCTTTACACGCGAATATGACAGATAACCGTTCATCCTCTCTATTTTAGTAAGATTTTTACTTCCGCATTTTGGGCATACATCCATTTCAAGTTCTTCATGACCACAGTCATCGCAATATGCAAGCGAAAGATTAACACCTTCGTAAAATCCCATCTCCATCGCACGTCTTACAAGAGTTTTAATCGCATCTCTGTTATAACTTATAGGATATTCTACATACTGAATTTTACCGCCGTTAGACAGCTCCCAAAAACGCTTTTCAAGATTTTGCTTTTGAATCGGAGTAATGTCCTCTGTAACGTGACAATGAAAACTGTTTGAAACATACTCTCTGTCAGAAACATTTTCTATAACACCGTATTTCTTTCTGAACTGTTCAACCTGTAACCCGCACAATGACTCTGCCGGAGTGCCGTATATAGCGTAAAGCTTTCCGTCCTCCTCTTTAAAACGATTGACCATATCATTTATATGTTCAAGTGTTTTTAATGCAAAATCACCGTCATCAACAAGCGACTGCTTATTATAAAGTTGCTGCAATTCATTTAATGCCGTTATACCGAATGAAGCTGTCGCTGTCTTCAAAAGAGGTTTGATTTTATCATGAATACCAAGATGTCCCCCATAAAAACCGCCTTCACAGTATGCCAATGGATTTGTTGATGCGCGCATCTCTCCGAGATAGTCATATGTACGCAGATGAAGCTGACGTATAATATTAAGATAATAGTCAAGAACATCAAAGAACGGTTTATTTTCCTGCTGTGCTTTAGCTAAAATCATTGGCAGATGAAGCGATACAACACCTATGTTAAACCGTCCTACAAATACCGGAGAATCCTTATCATCGGCAGGCTGTATACCGCCTTTTTCATACCATGGAGATAAAAACGCGCGGCATCCCATAGGTGATATTATTTTACCGTACTTCTTATACATTGAAGGTACATAACCCTCACCCGTAAGACTCAGCCAGTCCGGATACATAGTTTTTGATGAGCAGTCAAGTCCTGCTTCAAATACATCCTCAAGAGGCTTGCCCTCTCCATGAAGATTTGCGTCATACAAAAATACCACCTTCGGAAACAAAACCGGCTTTTTATGACCTTTTTTGCCCTGACCGTTTTTGCGGACATTTAGCATTTTTATTGAAGCCATTTTTGCAAATCTGCCTGTTCCTGTGCCGATTGTGACTGTGATAAACGGATAGTCTCCCCTACTGGACGAAACTGAATTAAACTTATACTCCCACCCCTGAAATCCCTGTTCAAAGTCGCGTTCTATATCCTTCAATGCAGTTTCCTCTGCTTTTTCTTCGGAAAGACCAAGTTTGGTATACTTATCAATATAAAATTCATATGATTTTTCAGCATACGGCTCTAAAATCAAATCTGCAGAAGGCACGGTAAAACCGCCATACTGCTGACTTGCTGCAGACAAGACAATATCACCTATAACATCAAACGCAACGTCCAATGTTTTAGGTTCATTGTACCATAGATTGCCCATTTCAAAGCCGCCTTTGAGTACGGTCGCCACGTCAAAGAGACAGCAGTTCATCGTGTCTCTTCTCGCCGACATATCATGAATATAAATATATCCGTCTCGGCATGCCTGCAATTCTTCTGTTGTAAGGAAAAATTTCTTATACAGCTCTTTATTAAGCTGATTAAATATAAGACTTCTTTTTGTGGAAACCAGAGCGCTGTCAGTATTGGAATTTTCCTTGTCTCCTATATACATAATAGACTGGCTCTTTTTATATACCTCGTCAAGCATCTGGACAAAATCCTGTTTGTAATTTCTATAATCTCGATAGCTTTTTGCAACTTTTGGATTAACGCGTTCAAGAGCGCCTTCAACCATATTGTGCATTTCGGAAATCTGAATTTCCTCCTTGCCCATTTTTTTCGCTTCTTCTTCCACGAATTTACATATAAAATCAATCTCTTCATCTGTAAATTTAACAAGAGCGCGGAATGCTGACTTATTAACCGCAACAACAACTTTTTGAACGTTAAACGGCTCCTTTGTATTATCTTTTTTTACTACTTTCATTTTTATCTACACCCCTAATCAACATCAAAATTTATATTTAACCACAACATATTGTGGTTTTCTTATCGTTTTTTAATTATAACACCCAATATCTGTTTTTGCAATTACAGTATTGTTATCTATTTGTTACAACATTGTTACATCTCCAGAAAAAAATGTTCTATTAAGCAAATATTGTATGGGTAAATGAGGTATTTTCTGCAAATACTAATGCTACATATAATTTTGGGAGGCAAGTTATGCGAATACTCATGAAATCAATTTACCTTTTTATTCTTGGCATCTATATTGACAGCCGTCGTAAAAGCTTTGACAATCTATTAACGCGCTATTTCGAAAAAAACGGAGGTATTTCCTCCTCTAAACTGGTTCACTTATCAAATCACTGCTACAAATTATATTCACTTTTTTATAACCATGAAAATGAATTGCGTCGTGAAATGCTTATTAAATCACTTGTTAAAAAGAATATATAGACAGAACGGAAAATTAAAAAAAAAATCACAAAATATTGTGTATACTTCTTGATTTTATCATATGAAAGTGGTATTATATAGATATGTATGTAAAAAAATACACTAAGAAGTAAAAATACTTCTTAAAGACAAAATAAAAAGGAGGAAAATTTCCGATGGCAAGAAAAATGAAAACGATGGATGGTAATAATGCCGCAGCTTACGCTTCATATGCGTTTACGGATGTTGCCGCTATTTACCCCATCACACCATCATCCACAATGGCAGAAGTTACAGACAAATGGTCTGCTGCCGGTCAAAAAAACATTTTTGGACGTACAGTAAAGGTTGTAGAAATGCAGTCTGAGGCAGGTGCAGCAGGTGCTGTTCACGGTTCTCTTACAGCAGGTGCGCTTACTACCACTTACACAGCTTCTCAGGGACTTTTACTTATGATACCGAATATGTATAAAATTGCAGGTGAACAGCTTCCGTGCGTATTTAACGTATCAGCAAGAGCGCTTGCAAGTCACGCGCTTTCAATTTTCGGCGACCACCAGGACGTTATGGCATGCCGTCAGACAGGCTTTGCCATGCTTGCTTCAACCAATCCGCAGGAAGCAATGGACTTAGGTGCAGTTGCACACCTTTCAACAATTAAAGGTAAAATTCCGTTTATTCATTTCTTTGACGGATTCAGAACATCACACGAATATCAAAAGGTTGCCTGTTGGGATTATGAAGACCTTGCAGACATGCTTGACTGGGACGCTCTTAATGATTTCAGACGCAAGTCGCTTAATCCGGAGCATCCTGCTCAGAGAGGTACAGCTCAGAACCCTGACGTATTCTTCCAGGCAAAAGAAGCTTCAAATAAGGCTTATGATGCCATTCCGGCAGTTGTTCAGTCTTATATGGACAAGGTTAATGCTAAAATCGGTTCTGATTATAAATTATTTAACTACTACGGCGCAGAAGACGCTGAGGAAGTTATTGTTGCTATGGGTAGTGTTTGTGATACTATTCAGGAAACTGTTGATTACCTTAACGCAAACGGCAAAAAGGTTGGTCTTGTTAAGGTAAGACTTTACAGACCGTTCTCAATCAAGAATTTTGTTGAGGCTATTCCTTCAACTGTTAAGAAAATCAGCGTACTTGACAGAACAAAGGAACCAGGTTCAATCGGTGAACCTCTGTATCTTGACGTTGTAGCAGCTCTTCGTGACACCAAATTTGCCGATGTTCCCGTATATTCGGGTCGTTACGGACTTGGTTCAAAGGATACAACTCCTGCACAGATTATTGCAGTTTACAAGAACACAGAAAAGAAGCGTTTTACAATCGGTATCAACGATGACGTTACAAATCTTTCGCTTGCTCTTGACGAGAACCCTGACACTACTCCCGAAGGTATCACAAGCTGTAAATTCTGGGGACTTGGCGCAGACGGTACTGTTGGCGCTAACAAGAACTCAGTTAAGATTATAGGCGACCACACAGATATGAATGTACAGGCGTACTTTGACTATGACTCAAAGAAGTCGGGCGGTCTTACCTGCTCACATCTTCGTTTCGGTCATCCGACAATTACGTCTACATACCTTATCAACAAGGCTGACTTTGTTGCTTGTCATAAAGCATCATACATCAGACAGTATGATATGGTATCTGACATTAAGCCTGGCGGTGTATTCCTGTTAAACTGCTCATGGGATGCGGCAGAGCTTGAAGAGCATCTTCCGGGACAGGTTAAGAAATATATTGCTGATAATAATATTCAGTTTTATACAATTGACGGTGTTAAGATTGGTAAGGAAATCGGTCTTGGCAGCAGAATTAACACTGTATTGCAGTCAGCGTTCTTTAAGCTTTCAGGTATTCTTCCCGAAGCTGACGCTATTAAGTATATGAAGGACGCTGCAACAGCATCATACTCAAAGAAGGGTGATGCTATTGTAAAGATGAACCACGACGCTATTGACGCCGGCGCTCAGCAGGTTGTTAAAGTTGAGGTTCCCGCAAGCTGGAAAGACGCTAAAGCAGAAGACCTTTCTGTTAAGCATGAAGGCGAAGGCAAGCTTATTGATTACGTTAACAATGTACTTGTTCCTATCAACCAGTTCAGAGGTATGCAGCTTCCTGTTTCAACATTTGAAGCTTATCAGACAGGAGAGGTTCCTCTTGGTTCTTCAGCATTTGAAAAGAGAGGTATTGCTATTGACGTTCCTGTATGGAACAATGAAACATGTATTCAGTGCGGAAGTTGTTCATATGTATGTCCGCATGCTTGTATTCGCCCGGTAGTTCTTACTAAGGAAGAGCTTGATAATGCTCCTGAGGGTATTAAGTACACAAATGCTATGATGCTTGACGGACTTTACTACGCAATGGCTATTACGGTTCTTGACTGTACAGGATGCGGAAGCTGTGTAAATGTTTGTCCTGTTAACAATGCAGGCAAAAAAGACCCTGCCCTTGTTATGAAGCCGCTTGAAGAGCAGCTTGACGAGCAGGCAAAATACGATTATCTTGTAACACTTGCCGAAAAACAGGAAGTTCTCGACAAATTTAAGCTTTCAACAGTTAAGGGCAGCCAGTTCAGAATGCCGTATCTTGAATTCTCAGGCGCGTGCGCAGGCTGTGGTGAAACACCTTATGCAAAGCTTGTAACACAGTTGTTCGGTGACAGAATGTATATCGCAAACGCAACAGGATGTTCATCAATCTGGGGTGGTTCTTCCCCATCAACACCGTATACCGTAGATGCGGCAGGTCATGGTCCTGCATGGGCTAACTCATTGTTTGAGGACAATGCCGAGTACGGTCTTGGTATGTTTATTGCACAGGATACTTTAAGAAACGCAAATATTGCAAAGCTTGAAAAGATTGCCGCTGAAAATGCAGATGCTAAGCCTGCAATTGACAAGTTTATAGAAACAAAGAATGACGCTGAAGCAAACAGAGTTGCTACTGATGAATTGTTAAAAGCTATTGCCAACATCAATTCACAGGAAGCAAAGGACGTTCTTGCTGACAAAGAATATCTTTCTAAGAAGTCCTGCTGGATATTCGGCGGAGACGGTTGGGCTTATGATATAGGTTTTGGCGGCGTTGACCACGTTCTTGCATCAGGTGAAGATGTAAACGTACTTGTATTTGATACAGAAGTTTACTCAAACACAGGCGGTCAGTCTTCAAAGGCTACTCCGACAGGTGCTATCGCTCAGTTCGCAGCAGCAGGTAAAGAGGTTAAGAAAAAAGACCTTGCGGCAATTGCTATGAGCTACGGTTACGTATATGTAGCACAGGTTGCGCAGGGCGCTGACCAGAACCAGTTATTAAAGGCTATGATTGAAGCTGAAAGCTACAACGGTCCTTCGTTAATCATTGCTTATGCTCCATGTATCAATCATGGTATTAAGGGCGGTATGAGTATTGCTCAGACTGAGGAAAAGAAGGCTGTTCAGGCAGGATACTGGCACTTGTTCAGATTCGACCCAAGACTTGCTCTTGAAGGTAAGAATCCGTTCCAGCTTGATTCAAAGGCTCCTACTATGGATTATGAAGAGTTCATTATGGGTGAAGTTCGTTATAACTCGCTTGCACGTTCAAATCCTGAAAGATCTAAGGAATTGTTTGCAAAAGCTAAGAAGAATGCAGAAGAAAAGTATGCTCATCTTGTAAAATTAGCTGAACAGAACTAAATCAAATATTAAAATAGCTGTTGCTGTGCGACAGCTATTTTTTTTTACAAAACACTTGTCAATCTTAAAATTACGTGATATAATCTATATGCTACAAAATTTAACTTAATTAAACACAAGCTATGTATGTATTTTTTATTTATGATAAAATACGTACTCTCTTTTTACGTGCTGGCTTGTGTTAGTATGTTAGGTTTTGTAGCAAAAACAAGAGTATGTGTTTTACGCACTGCTCTTGCGGTGCGTTTTTTTATTTACACCGTAATTACAAAAGGAAGGAGGTAAATTATAATGGATATTTGGGAATCAATATATAAAACAGCTGCTGAATTGCCTGAAAGCAATCCCATAAGAAAGGAAAGACATTTTCGTTATAAAAATAAAATTTCCCAACAGTATACTCACCTATGTAATAATTTGTCAGGTGAAAATTTAAGAATAGTCGAACATATGATGAAAAAACAAGATAAGTTTATTGAAAATGAAACTATGCGTTTTTTTGTAAACGGATTCAAACTGGGAATGTCTTTCGCTATTGAAATATTGAATCAATAAAAAAATAAGGTTTCATAACGAAACCTTATTTTTTTAATCATCAAGTTTAAGAACTGACATAAACGCCTCCTGCGGCACCTCTACGCTGCCGACCTGACGCATACGCTTTTTACCTTCCTTCTGCTTTTCAAGAAGTTTCTTTTTTCGTGTAATATCGCCGCCGTAGCACTTTGCCAAAACGTCCTTACGCATTGCCCTTACAGTTTCCCTTGCGATTATTTTTGAGCCGATAGCCGCCTGAATAGGCACTTCAAACAACTGACGCGGAATAGCTTCCTTCAGCTTTTCTGCCATTTTTCTGCCGCGCGAATATGCGCTGTCCTTATGAACAATGAATGAAAGCGCGTCAACCATTTCTCCATTGAGAAGTATATCAAGTTTAACAAGATTACTTCTGCTATATCCGCACAATTCATAGTCAAATGACGCGTAGCCCTTTGTACGCGATTTCAAAGCGTCAAAAAAGTCATAAATAATCTCATTAAGCGGAAGCTCATAAAATATTTCGGCTCTTGTTTCATCCATATAGGTCATATCTTTATAAATTCCGCGACGTTCCTGACAAAGCTCCATTACATTTCCTACATAATCCTTCGGAACCATAATAGTTGCTTTTACCATAGGTTCCTCCATATAGTCAATTTCAGCTCCGTCAGGAAGATTGGTAGGATTATCTACCCATATCATCTCACCGTTTGTTTTATATACCTTATAAATAACACTCGGAGCAGTTGTAACAAGGTCAAGGTTATATTCCCTTTCCAGACGTTCCTGAATTATTTCCATATGCAAAAGTCCCAAGAAACCACATCTGAACCCAAAGCCTAACGCAACCGATGTTTCAGGCTCAAACATAAGCGCAGCATCATTAAGCTGTAATTTTGAAAGCGCTTCCTTTAAATCCTCATACTGCGCTCCGTCAGCGGGATATATACCACAATATACCATAGGATTAACCTTTTTGTAACCTGCAAGTGATTCCGTTGCGCCATTCTTTACAGTTGTAACTGTATCACCTACACGGGTATCACGGATATTCTTTATACTTGCTGCAATGTATCCTACATCACCCGCAAACAGTTCTCCTGTTGAAATCAGTCCAGAAGGATGCATAACCCCTACCTCTACAACATCAAACTGCGCACCAGTAGCCATCATTTTTATCTTATCTCCCACCTTAACAGAACCTTCCTTAATTCTTACATATACTATTACCCCTTTATAGCTGTCATAGTAAGAATCAAATATAAGCGCTTTAAGCGGAGCATTCTCATCACCTGACGGCGCAGGTATCATCTCAACAATTTCTTCAAGCACCGATTCAACATTCAAACCGGTCTTTGCCGAAACCTGCGGTGCATCCTCAGCAGGTATACCTATTACATCTTCAATCTCGCGTATTACCATATCAGGCTGCGCAGACGGAAGGTCTATTTTATTTATCACAGGCACAACCTCAAGGTCATGGTCTATTGCGAGATATGTGTTTGCAAGCGTCTGCGCCTCTATTCCCTGTGACGCGTCAACTATTAAAATAGCGCCCTCGCATGCAGCCAGAGAACGTGAAACTTCATAATTAAAGTCGACGTGTCCGGGAGTATCAATAAGATTAAGCGTATAAACTTCACCATTATCACGCTTATATTTTAATGTTACCGCATGTGCCTTTATTGTAATCCCGCGTTCACGCTCCAAATCCATGTTGTCAAGAAGCTGTTCCTCCATATCACGTTCCTGAACCTCTCCCGTAAGTTCTAACAAACGGTCCGCCAGAGTGGATTTCCCGTGATCTATATGCGCTATAATACAAAAATTCCTTATCTTTTCCTGTCTTTCGTTTGGCATTTTTAATTCTCCTAAATTTTCTGATAGGTATATTCTATCACAATTTGATATCATTGGCAACATCTATTTTGCATTAAGTACTGCCGCCATTGCACGTGCAGCTTCGCGTCCTCCTCTTTTTGCCTCTTCCAATGAATTTCCGTTACTTCCCACTTCCCATATCAGGCTCCCAAGCGTCATATGCTCGTTAAAACGCTCTGTTCTCAGGTTTATAGGACGCATAAGACCCGGATACATTATTTCTGCGGCATTTTGTATTTTAGCGGCAAATTTCAGGTTTTCACGCCAATTATCATGCCAAAGTCCCATACTGTTAGTACCTACTACAAGCATAACCTGTGCAGTTTTTTCACCTCTGTCATCATATGAAACGGACAATTTAGAACCATCGGGATAAATAAAAGCATCGCGATGTATGTCCAGTACTATTTTAATAGACGGATTGGCTTTTAACTGATTTTCAATTGTAGTCAGCGTACGAGAATACGCGCCCTGATACGATGGATAGTCATGATATGTGGTATCGTGTACCGAATTTATTCCGTTTTCCGCTAACACAGCCTTTATTTCCTCTCCTACCGCTACAACATTAAGTGTATCATCTGTATTGCGTTCTGTTTCTCCTGACATTTCATCACCGTTGTAACACTCAGTTGTATGCGTATGTACTATTAACACAAGCGGCTCTGATGTGCCGGCAGAAAGTGAAATTTCCTCCGCGCACATTGCATCTGCGTCTACATCAAAATTAGTTGCATTATTTATTTTTAAACCGTTTGCTGTACAAATCGCTGTTTTGTCGGGTAATAACGGTTCTTCCTGAGGTATCTGTTCAGTATTTTGCTCATCACTCTTATTATCCTCCTGTACTTCTTCAATACCTTCCGATTCCGATGTCTGCGGCTCATCTGAGGTTGTCCTCTCAAAAATCGGTGAATATTCTTCTATAATCGTTTCAGGTGATTCCGCATCAAACCCCACTACTCTATTTATAATATTTTTGATACTGATATGTTTTTCTTCTTTGTCAGGAAGTTCTTCCGACAAAATATCCTTGTACACTGTATCACTTGCTTTAAATACTCTTACACTTCTTACAGCAAGCACTTTTGCCGCAACTATTCCTGAAATTACCATAACGGTGCTTAATGTAACAGCAGTAAGCTTCCTTTTCGTTATTACAAATGTTTTGAATTTCATAGCTTTATCCCTTTCTGTTCATGCTATATTATTTTACGCGCCAAAATCTGAAATATGTTGAAAAAACTTTAAAAAAAGGCTTGCTTTTTTTTCTATTATGTGGTATAATCTTGTAGTTATTACGGACAGTCCTCTGCTCGGTCAGCATGAAAGTCCAAGAATCTAAGGAGGATTTAATGATGAACACACAAGAAATCATTAACGCTTTGACAAAAGACCAAATCAGAACCGATTTACCTGAGCTTGTTGTAGGTAACAATGTAAAGGTGTATCAGAAAATCGTCGAAGGTTCACGTACAAGAACTCAGATGTTTGAAGGTACTATTATTAAGGTTCAAGGCGGCGGTATCGCTCAGACTTTTACAGTAAGACGTATTTCTTACGGTGTAGGCGTGGAAAAGACATGGCCTGTTAACTCACCTAATATTGAAAAGATTGAAGTTTCAAGAAAAGGTAAGGTTAGACGCGCCAGACTTTACTATCTGCGTGACAGAGTCGGTAAAGCAGCAAAAGTTAAGGAAAGAATCTAAGTTTCCTTACGGATATAAAAAGGGACTTCACGTCCCTTTTTTATCTTAAAAAATTTATACTTTATTCACTTTCTGTTTACATATTGGCAGTATAATGTTTATATACTATATTTCGGAGGTAATTAAAATGAGCATTGAAGAAGAAAAAAACGCAACAGCAGACACTAAACCAAAAAAAAGTCTGGGACGTGAAATCTGGGAATGGGTATACACTTTAGCAATTGCAATAATTATTGCAATGCTTATCAAAGGATTTATATTTGATATTGTTCGTGTAGACGGTTCAAGTATGTTCCCTACCCTTGTTGATAATGACAGGCTTATTGTAACTAAAATAGGATATTCTCCGAAGCAGGGCGATATTATAATACTTGACAGTAACTACAACGACAGAGAAACGTATTACGGTAAATTGGCTTTATCAAAGGATAAAGATAAACTTTCGGTATTTGATAAGCTCTTTGCGCAAAAGGATTTAGATGATAATTTAAAGAAAAAATACTATGTTAAAAGAATAATAGGTATGCCGGGACAAACAATTGATTTGGTAGACGGCAAGGTATTTGTTGACGGAGTTCCGCTTGATGAGCCTTATTATAACGGTTCAACGGCTTCAATTGACCCTACGGTAGAATATCCGGTTACAGTTGAAGAAAACTGCGTATTTGTTATGGGCGATAACAGAAATCACAGCAAGGACAGCCGTTCATCTGAATTGGGTCAGGTTCCTTTTGATGCAATTCTCGGAAAATCACAAATCCGAGTATGGCCTTTAACTGACTTTAGTGTTACAAAATGAGGTAATTATGCAAAATTTACAATGGTATCCCGGTCATATGGCTAAAACGCGCCGAATGATTGAAGATAATCTCAAACTGATAGATGTAGTTGTTGAAATTCTTGACTCCCGCATTCCCTTTTCGGGACGTAATCCGAATTTTGACGATATTATCAGAAACAAACCGCGCTTAATCGTACTTAACAAATCTGATTTGGCTGATAAAAACCGAACAAAACAATGGATTAACTGGTATGCTACTCAAGGTTTGAATGTTATTCCTATAAGCTGTACCACAGGCTTCGGTATAAATACTGTACTTAATGAGGCTAGGGCTGTTGTTCAGGATAAAATAGACAGAGAAAAAGAAAAAGGCAGAAACCGCACTCTAAAATTGATGATGGTGGGCATCCCCAATGTAGGCAAGTCCAGTCTTATAAATCGTCTTATTGGAAAAGCAAGTACTAAAACTGGAGATAAACCCGGCGTTACGCGTGGAAAACAATGGCTTAGAATTAAAGGAGATGCAGAGCTTCTTGATACTCCCGGAATCCTGCCGCCAAAATTCGAAGACCAGTCGGTTGCCGTGCGTCTTGCATATACAGGTGCAATTCGTGATGAAATAATGAATACAGAACTTCTTGCCTATTCACTGTGTGAATATTTGCGTGATAATTACGCTGATGCGCTTTGTACAAGATATAAATTAGATAGCGTAGATCATTTAGAAGGATATGAAGTACTTGAGAAAATAGGAAAAAAACGAGGTTTTGTTATTTCAGGTGGCGAGATTGATATGGAACGTGCCGCAAACATGCTACTTGATGAACTTCGCGGAGCCAAAATAGGTCAAATTACTCTTGAAATACCTGATGACATTGATAAGGAGATATAACAATGAGAGATCCAGAAAAAACCATCGGCAATCTAATAAGCAAACAAGGTGTAGCTTTTATGAGTTCAGTTGATAAAAATGGTTTTCCAAACACCAAAGCAATGCTGCCTCCTTGCAAAACCGAAGGAATTAAAATATTTTACTTTCACACAAATACTTCATCAATGAGAGTTTCTCAATTTTTAGAGAATCCTAAGTCGTGCTTGTATTTTTGTGACCGTCGTTTTTTTCGAGGTGTAATGCTTGTAGGAACCGTTGAAGTTCTTCAGGATTCTGAAACTAAAAAAACTTTTTGGAAAGATGATTACACTATGTATTATCCTCAGGGTGTTTCTGACCCTGACTATTGTATACTTCGTTTTACTGCACAGCATGGCAGATTTTACAGTAATTTCAAATCCGAAAACTTTTAATATCTGATTAAATACAAAAAACGTCCTCACATTGAGGACGTTTTTTTGTTGTTTTCTGATTATTTAATGATAAACTTATCAAGTTCTTCCATAAATTTCTCACAGTCGTCTGTATGTACCTCAACCTTAATAGGCTTTGACAAATCCAAACTGAAAATACCCATAATTGATTTTGCATCAACAACATATCTGCCTGATGTCAAATCAACGTCGAAATCATACTTGCTAACGATATTTACGAAGTCTTTTACATCGTTAATAGAGCTTAGTAAGAGATTAAATGTTTTCATAATAAATTTCCTCCTTTAATTCGTGTGTATAGCCTATTTAACTGCTTACACTTAATATAATACAACTTTTTCCTTAATTAGTCAATAGGTAAACGAAAATTTCTTATATTTTATCTATTGTCATCTGCCCGTAGGCTATTTCCTTAAAACCCATATGCTTATACACATTTATGGCTTTTGGGTTGTCTTTTACAACCTCAAGTCTGAAACGCTTTGCATAACTGTATTTTTCAAATACATACTTAAAATATTGTGAAGCAAAACTGCGTCCTCGATATTTATCATCAATATACAAATCAAGTATTTGGACGCATATACCGCCAACCTCAGTTTCGTAGTAGCATGTTACATATGAAAAACCTGCAATATCATCATTTTCACAAAATACATATCCTGTAAGTATATCATTATCACTTATCGCAGTTTTTATACTCTCTTTTATTATGTTAAGAGGTATTTCATGGTCAAGAGCATCACTTGAATAAAAAATCTTTGACATTTCAAGCACTTTATCAGCATGGCTGCTTTCCATCCGCCTAATTTCCATTTTATCCTCCTATCTGACATTCAAGACCTGACTTATTAGCTGTCTCCAACAATATTTTCATATATTTATCAGGTATAAGATCCACTCCGTCAAGAGCATACGGTCTGCCAAGTCCATCATATTTTCCCTGTCCTAATCTGTGGTAAGGAAGCAAGTGAAGTTTTCTGACTCCGGGCAATGATGCTGCAAATTCAGCAATATCATATATTTCTTCGGGAGTGGCATTGAAAGTAGGTATCACAGGCACTCTTACAGTTAAATTCACCTTGCCGCTTTCTGCGATTTTACGTGCATTTTCCAATATCAATTCATTGGACTGGGTTGTAAATTCTTTATGTTTTGTACTATTCATATGTTTAATATCCATAAGTACATAATCAAGATATGGCAAATACCGTTCAATTGTTTCCCACTTGGCAAAGCCGGTAGTTTCAATTGCCGTATTTATTCCGCTGTCTTTACAGGCATGTAATAAATGTGGCGCAAAATCAGGCTGTAACAATGCTTCTCCTCCTGACAGTGTAACACCTCCGCCACTTCTGTTATAATAGAATACATCCTGTAAAATCACCGGCATAATGTCCTCTACTGAAACATCTGTACCCATTATTTTTTCTTTTCCTTCAAACATCATGGGTTGTATGTCAAATTCCTGTGATTCCGGATTGCAGCACCAACGGCATCTCAATGCACAGCCTTTTAAAAATATAATAGTACGTATTCCGGGACCATCGTGGATAGAATATTTTTGAATATCAAATATTCTGCCCCTTGCTTTTAAATAGTTTTCCATACTTTCCTCCGCAATGTCCGGTATCAGGCATTAAATGCCTGTTCTGTACGGTTAATAATATCATCCTGTAAAGAACGCGACAGTGTTGTAAACAGTGCGCTGTATCCTGCCACGCGTACTACAAGCGACTTATAATTCTCCGGATGCTTTTGTGCGTCTAAAAGTGTTTCCTTGCTTACAACATTAAACTGCATATGCATTCCCTTCTGGTCAAAAAACGCGCGTATATATGCAGCAAAATTCTGCAACCCTTCCATACCGCTTAATGCTGATGGATGAAATTTCTGATTATACAACGTTCCATTTGACGCAATCGCATGGTCAAGTTTTGCAACAGAATTAGCCGCCGCTGTCGGTCCAAGCCTATCCGAACCGCTTCTCGGTCCTACGCCATCGGCAATTGGAGTGTTTGCTAATCTTCCATCCGGAGTTGCTCCTGTCTGTTCACCAAGCGGTACGTTGGCTGATACCGGATAAAGTCCTGCGTGGAAAATACCACCGCGCGGATTTTTATAATTCTGAAGTTCCTTTGTATAAACATATGCGACATCACGCGCAAACAAATCAATTTCCTCTACGTCATTTCCATACTTCGGCAAATCATCAATCATATTGAGAAGCTTGTCATATCGAACAATATCCTCCTGAGATGATGTACCTTCAAGGAACATTCTGCAAATATCGGCTATCTGTTCTTTTGTAACAGGCTTATTCATTGAAGCAAGATTGTCTACAACCTCCTGAGTTGCAAGTTTTGCCGCTTTGGGTGTAAGACCTCTGCCGTAATTATGAATGAGTGCATCTTTAAAATCAGCCATCGAAACAAGCTTTTTATCAAACACAAGTGTTTTTACTGCATACAGACCATCTGTCATATTAGCTATTCCAAATCCCTGAGGCCCTGTGAAATTATAATGCGCGCCGCCCTCCTGTACTGTTTTGCCTTTTGCTATACAATCATCTACCATTACCGACAGGAATGGAAGCGGACAACGCTCAGCATGCGCCACGTCAATAGCATTATCAGCATTTACCATCATTCTAATCATATATTTCATCTGAGCTTTATATGCATCATAGAACTCGTCAAACGTCGTCATCTGAAGCACATCACCGGTTTTAAGACCTACCTGTACTCCCTTATCCATCCCATTTGAAAATACCAGTTCAAGCGGACGGCACATGTTGAAGAATGCAGCATCATGCCAGCCATCTGTCTTGTGCGGCACCTGAGGTTCAACACAACCGATAATATTATATCCGCGTGCGTCCTCCAGTGTAATGCCCCTGCTCATAAGCGCAGGAATAATAACCTCATCATTGTAGTACGCAGGAAGACCTATTCCTGTTCTTGTGAGTTCTGCACACTTAATCAAAAATTCATTCGGTGTACCGTTCCAAATTCTCACTGAAAATGACGGCGCCGGAAGTCTTGTGTGCATTGACGCCTGTATACACAAAAACGACAGGTCATTTGTAGCATCACGGCCATCTTCAGTCTGACCGCCTGCACAAAGATTCTGAAAAAGGCTATATCCTGCAAAACCCTCTGCTGATGCCGCGTCACGCACCTTGTTAAGGTCATTGAGCTTAATCCAGATACAATCTAGCAGCTCCTGCGCAAATTCACGCGTGAGAATTCCCTTATTTATATCAGCTTCATAATACGGATACATATACTGGTCAAAACGCCCCGGAGAAATAGAGTGACCGCTTCCCTCCATCTGTATCAGCATTTGTATAAACCAAAACGACTGACATGCTTCATAGAAGGTTTCTGCTCCGTTTTCAGGCACTGTGGCACAATTCTTTGAAATTATCAGAAGTTCCTGCTTTCTTGCCGCATCGGTACATTTCTGTGCCATTTCATATGCCAACGCCGCATATCGTCTTGCATAGTTTATTGCCGCCCTGCATGATATCAGTGCAGATTCAAGAAATTCATGACGTCTTGCATAATCTGCATCATACACATTACACTTGCTGAGTTGAGCTTCAATTTCCTCCATATAACCCTTATACCCTATTTTTATAACTTTACCGTAATCTACCGTAAGATGTCCTACACCGTTATAATAATAATTTCCCGGTGTGAACATATTATGCTCAATTGCAAGCTGCGCTTCGGGCGCCATATATGCAGAAGCAAGCTCACTTGTTGTCTTTCCCTTCCAATACGGATAAACCTGCCTTAACACTTGTTTGTTTTCCTCTGAAATATGAAACGGGTCGGCTTCACGAAATTCAACTGTATCCAGTTCTGCTTCCAACCACTCATATGAATATTCAGGGAAAACCTGACAGCTTCTCGGTGCTTTGGTTGCACTGCCTACGACAAGTTCATTATCGCGTATAGTAATCGGAATATTTTCCAATATATGTTCAAAAGCCAAAGCTCGTCTTTTAACCAAAGGCAATCCCTCTGTCGCCTTATAACTTTCTGTCAAAAGCACTGCTCTTTCTGTTTCGATTTCGGGCATTTTAGCAAATAAATCATCCAAAAGATGCTGAATTCTGTCAGTTTTAGGAATATCTGTTGTATTAAATATCTTCATTTTCATACCTCACTCTGTATGTATCTATTTATGATAATAGTATACCATATTTTGTGCAAAGTTTCAATAGTTATATTTATTTTTCTAATTGCTATTGACAAAAAAATACTTTTAGTATAATATAATATATAAGATTATCTTCGGGGTATGTGAAATTCATAATCGGCGGTGAGCGGTTCATAACCGTAAGTCCGTGAGCCTGATAAAGCAGGCTGATTCGGTGCAATTCCGAAACCGACGGTAAAGTCCGGATGGGAGAAGGTATTTATTTTATAATACTGTATATTATAACTGCCCCGAAATTTGTTTCGGGGTGTTTTTATGCAAAAATATATGTTACACGCAATTGAGCTTGCAAAAAAAGGCATAGGTTTTGTAAATCCCAATCCTCTTGTGGGCGCTGTAATTGTGAAGAACGGTACGATTATCGGTGAAGGTTATCATGAACGTTATGGCGAATTACATGCCGAACGTAATGCTCTGAAAAATTGTTCCGCATCCCCTAGCGGCGCAGATATGTTTGTAACGCTTGAACCCTGCTGTCACTACGGCAAAAATCCTCCGTGTACAGATGCCGTTATCGAAAGCGGTATTAAACGAGTATTTGTAGGTTCTTCAGACCCTAATCCTCTTGTTGCCGGTAAGGGCATACAATTGCTTCGCGACAACGGGATTGAAGTTATTACCGACTTTATGAAACAAGAGTGTGACGCCATAAATAATATTTTCTTTCATTTCATTACTACAAAGAAACCTTATGTGTTACTTAAAGCGGCAGTCAGTCTGGACGGTAAAATAGCTGTTTCAAACGGCGATTCAAAGTGGATTACAAATGAATTATCCCGCGCTCATACACATGAAACACGAAAAAGAGTGTCAGCAATTTTAGTTGGAGTAAATACTGTTCTTGCAGATGACCCAATACTTACTTGCAGGGCTGAAAATCCGTCAAATCCTATACGGATTATTTGTGACAGCACATTGCGTATTCCTTTAGACTCAAGAATTGTACGTACAGCACGTGATATACCTACTTTTATTGCAACCGTATCGGCTGACGCAGAAAAAGTTGCACTGCTTAAAGAACAAAATGTGAATATTATACGTACCAATTCAAAAAATAATCAGGTTGATTTGACAGATTTAATGCAAATACTCGGGCAGAAAAATATAGACAGTGTACTTATTGAAGGCGGAAGCGAAATCAATGCGAACGCGTTAAAATCCGATATTGTTAATAAAATCCAGATTTATATTGCCCCTAAAATTATAGGCGGTGACGGTAAAAATGCGGTTTCTGCATTAAATCTGGACCTTGTCAAAAACGCCG
>CAJTUY010000035.1:0-15947 GCA_910579415.1 uncultured Clostridia bacterium
ATTCCCGAAGCGTTTGTAATGCGCGACGGTATGGATGGGGGTATAATTGCAGGCTTTACCATGAACGGAACCACAATTACAAATATTGAAGTCCCAGAGAATATTACGGGCAAAGCTCTTACAAATATTACTGTTTACGAAAAGGAAGGCAGATACATATTTGTAGGCTGTGAAATACCGCGTTATACATCGGTAGTAAATTATTATAAACTGATGTTTGACGGTGAGAAGCTTACAACCGAGCGTATTTTAAAAAGCTATGTAAGCGCGTATCCTACAATTCCTTATGTTGATATGTGCAGCTCGGATTTTCTGTCAAACGGCTATCCGAACCGAACAAAAATTAGAGAATTTATAAATCAGTATGACGGTATAAACACACTGACGGCAACAAATTCAAATGCAAAAATGATTGTTGACGGAAATGAAGTTGAAGTTTCAGGTTATACTGTAAATGACTCCAACTACTATAAAATACGCGATATTGCTATGGTAGTGCGTACAACCCAGTCACGCTTTGACGTTGCATGGGACGAAGCTTTGAGTGCAATAACCATTTCACGCGGAGTGAAATATACGATTGTAGGCGGTGAGCTGAGTGAGGAGGGCGCGGCGCTTAACGTATCGGAAAACAGCGCGCCGATATATGTTGACGGCGAGGAGCATGAAATCCTCTCATATAACATAAACGGTAATACATACGTAAAAATACGTGACATTGCCGAAATGGCAGGCTTCACGGTTGACTGGGACGGCGATGCTCAGGCAATCATTATACGCACAGAATAAAATTTATGATTACAGTAGGAAAGGCTGTCATAAGACAGCCTTTCACATTGTCAGCGCAAATGCGACATAATCTAAAAAATGCGCTGACTACACAGCGCACTAAAAATGCACCGTGAATTATTGTCACATAATTCCACAATTAAACATCACATAAAACTCATTTTATCATGCGAAGCAGGTGCATTTTTTACAATAAAAAAAATGCAAGATAACAATGAGTTTACAAATATTAAATTGTGAATTATGTGACAACTATATTATAGCATACGATTTAAAATTTGTCAACAAACAATTCAAGGAGGATTTACATGTCATTTATTG
Organism: uncultured Clostridia bacterium; assembly: GCA_910579415.1. Lineage (GTDB taxonomy): Bacteria > Bacillota > Clostridia > UBA1381 > UBA1381 > Hominilimicola. The sequence goes on from CAJTUY010000035.1 coordinate 1,111, forward strand.
AAATTGTGCTTATTGGCATAGCCCTTAGCATGGACGCATTCGCGGTATCCGTTGCCGCGTCAATGTCCTATAACAATTTGACAGAAAAACAAAAGCTGTCAATGCCCGTCGCTTTCGGACTGTTTCAGGGGATAATGCCTGTGCTGGGTTACCGGCTCGGCAGCTTGTTTTCGTCCTTCATCGAACAATATGCCGGCGTTATATCCCTTGTCATTTTGGGAGTAATCGGCATAAATATGATAAGAGAGAGCTTTGCTCCCGAAGCTCAGCGCGAAAAGAAAACGCTTACAGTCAAGCTACTGTTAATTCAGGCAATCGCAACCAGTATTGACGCTTTTGCAGTAGGCGTATCGTTTGCGGCGCAGGGCGCAAGAATTCTTACAAGCTCTCTTATTATTGCGGTAACTACATTCTTATTAAGTCTTGCCGCCGTAGCTATCGGCGAAAGGGCGGGCAAAAAGCTCGGTTCAAAAGCTGAAATTATAGGCGGCATAATACTTATAATTATCGGAGTTAAAGCGTTATTTTAATAAATATAAGGCGGTGGATTGAATATGTATAACATACGAAAAAAGCTTTGTTTTTTAACGACGCTTCTTTTTGTTGCAGGCATAATTCTGTCAAAGCTGCCGTTAAAAAACAATCAATCTCCTGTTTCTGCGGTAAACGGCAATGCAGTAACAGCAGGCGCGTCCGTGCTGTCGGAGGGTGGTGAAAAATTCGTGGCGCACAGAGGCTATTCAAATTATGCGCCCGAAAACAGTATTCCGGCTTTTGAACTTGCCGGCGCAACAGGATTTTGGGGAATTGAAACAGATATTTCCGAAACCACAGACGGTCAGTTTATCTGTATGCATGACGATACGCTTGACCGTACCACCAACGGAGAAGGAAATGTTACTGACTATTCCCTTGAGCAGATTAACGGTTTTAAAATCGACTCGGGAAATTATATCAGCAAAACTGAAAACTTAAAAATCCCCACTATGAACGAGTACCTCACCATATGCGCAAAATACGGCTGTGTACCCGTTGTGGAGATTAAGAATATAAATAATTATGATACATTTTTAAATGAGATTATCGCAAGCGGACTGGAAAACCGCTGTATTATTACCGGCGCAATAAACGATATTCTGGAAATCCGCGCGCGCAATACCGTAATTCCGGTTATGACTATCGGATACACTCCCGCACCATACACAGATAATCTCAATGACATTGCTCAGATACCTGATAATCGCGGTATTCTTTATAACTATCCGCAGGTGGACAGAGCTGCAATTGACATTCTGCACAGACAGAATATTTACTGCGGAGTATGGTCAGTGGACGAAGGCGAAGTTGCCGCCGCATACGAGGAGTACGGCGCGGATTTTATCGTAACAAACGAAATCCCTGCCCGTTTAAATCATATGATTAACGACAATGAATAAACCGTATAACAGAATAAATATATAACCGCCGCTAAAAAGGCGGTTTTTATAAGCCTTCGTATTCTCCAGTAGGCTTTTGATGAACCCAGTCTGCCGCGTAAATACCACAGTCCCATTTTATTACCCTTCCTGCAATTGCATTTCGGACAGGACGGAACAAGATTTTTAATATCATTCACACCGTTAAGACCGCTGTTTATAATAAGCCGCTGTACCTTCGGTGATTTTTTCGCCGCGTCCACAGGTATGAGATGGTCAACCGTTACCGTGCTTTCCTTCAGACGCTTATTGCAGTAACGGCATCTGTACGGCGGCTCGTACGCGTCAAAAAAACGTTTGCGGTAGTTTGCCGCACGCGCAAACTGCTTGTCATAATAAAAGTATGTAAGCCTTCGCCTTTTGCAGCGACGTATTGTCTTTTTTAAATCCTCGTCCTCTACTTCTACTTCAAAATGAAATGAATACCTGCCGGTATTTACCTGCTTCGGATTATAAAATCCGCGTCTTTCAAGGTATTTTGCTTTCATTTTCCGCTTTTTCGGACTTCTAAGCTCAAATATATACAACTCTGTTCTCCTCAGGCTATATCCTTATTTCACAGCCGCCCAGCATTGAAATATATTCCTCCTTGCAGGTAAGGAATATCACCTGATGACGCTTTGAAAATTCCTTCAACAGCTCGCATGACTGTTTTGTACGGTCAGCGTCCATATCAGTGAACGGGTCGTCAAGGACAATTACTCCTCCGCCCGATGGAAACAAGTGGTCAAGAGCGGCAAGACGAAACGCCAAAAATACCGTTTCCTTTGTACCCTCCGAAAGCTTGCCGTAATCAATCAGGCGGTCGCTGCTGTAAATATTCATACCAAGCTTATCCTGCCCGGCAAACTCGGAAGAAACCCTTCCCTCCGAAATCTGAGCAAGATAATACGCAAACCTGTCGGCAATATCCTGCATAGGGTTATCCGCAAGCTCACCGCGCTTCTTTTCAAACACCTGCGCGATATGTTTCCAATGTGTAAGCAATTCACTTTGTTCGTTAAATCTGCGTTCCGCTTCACGTAAATTTTCGCAAGGGTCACTGCCCAAACCTTCCCTGTACGTTTCAAGTCTGCCCGAAGCAGCCGCTTTCGCGCTAAGTGCATCTTCACGTAATTCACGCGCGTTATGCACTTCATTTTCCAGACTTTTAAGATATTCATCCGCATTTTTAATACTGCGGTATTTCTCGGGAATATCGCCGGTTTCTTTAGCTTCATTCTTGAGCTTATCCAGCTCCGAAGTTTTTACAAATATATTGTTTTTCAGCGTGTCCGCACTTCCATACTCCTTTTCATACATACTTATCTGCGTTTCACGCTGTGTGATAAAACGGGTAATTTCCGCATTTCCGCAAAGGTTCAAAATATCGCCGTCAATATCAGTCATTTCACGCACATTTGTGATATTGTCCGCCTTTGCGGACAGTTCATTCAGTGTTGTTCCGTCCAACAGCATGGACAGCCGGTTTTTTGCGCCGTCAATTTTAATGGCTGCTTCCCTGTGTGCCGCTGATTTCTTTTCTAACTCTTCGATACTCGCAACACCGTACTTACCGTATATTTTATCAATTACCGACTTGCTTAAATCAAGCTGTTTCTTTATCTCCTCCGTATCCGTATCGGCAGGAGCAAGACGCATTTCCATAACGTCAGGTATAGTTATACTTACCGCCTCATCAATAGTCATATTCTCATCCAACTGAAGAGTTCCACCTGTACGAAGCGACTTAATAACAGCATTATGACCGTTAAGCATATTAAGACATGCGGTTATATTCATGCCGCACAGCTTATTCTCCAGACCCGAATGCTTCCTAAGCTCGCTTTTCAGCATTAACATCTCATTGTCATCGGGACACCTTGCGTTGTCAAGCCTTTTCTGATACTCATTTATTCCGTCCGCGAGTTTTTTTGCGGTATTGTATTTATCAAATATCATTCTGTCTGCCTTTTCAGCATAAAGCTTTTTCGCTTTATCCAGTTCCGCCGCAAGCTTGGGCCAGTTATTTAATATATCGGAATATTTTTTAATATCGGCATTTAATCTTTCCGTTTTCTCTCTATACTCATTTTCCGCCGCAAGACGTTTTTCATATTTACCGAAAATGTCATACTCCTTTTCCGCGCGGCTGACTGCATTATTGCGCTCGTTATATTCAGAAGCGGTTCTGTCCGCCTCGCTTTCAAGCGCGGAAATACTGTCAAGTACGGCTTTTGCGTCCTCCATATCATAATATGCTTTCAGAATTTCACCCAAACCTTGCGCCCAACGTCTGCTTCTTTTAACAGGCTCGCTTTTTTCAAAATCCCAGTGCAAGCCCTCAATTTCTCTGATTTTAGCTTCAATAGCCTGACCGATTGCGTCCACAGATACACCGCCGCTTTCAGCAAATGCCATTGTCACCGCATCGCTTATTTCCTGTTTTGCGTCGGTCTTTTTTGACGCGTCTAGAAGCGTCTGTAACGACGTGTCCGCGTTTCTCTGCGACGGGAACAGCATATCCGCGTATACTCCTTCGCCGTAAATAAGCGCTTCGCGAAGTACCTCTTCAATCTGCTGCTGGCTGCGTATTGCGCCGTTCGGCGCGGACAGCGTACAGCGTGCGTCCTCACCCCATTCTTTTGTGAGGATATACGTTCCGTTTTCTGTTTCAAATGACAGCCTTCCGTCAATAAAATCACCGACTGTACCGCCATTTTTCAGTGCGCTCGGAAAATATAAATCGATAAAATCCCTGTTGCTTCTGCCGTCCAGTTTAACATTCTGGAACAGCGTTCTCGAAATAAGATTTACGAGGGTACTTTTTCCGCTTTCATTTTTACCGTAAATAACATTGATACCGTCGTTAAGCGATATATCCGCGCCGCGTATTCCTGCGAACTGTGTGCAGGATATGTTTTTAATCCTCATGTTAACTCCTTTCAGCTTTTAATTCTTTCAGCAGCTCATACATAAGCTGCGCCTCCTTAGGCTCATCCATAAGCGCCGACAACAATTCTGAGGAAAACGAGGTTTCGGAAAATTCCGATTTTATAAGTTCATCGGATATAAGGCGGCTCAGAGCGTGGTCATTATATGTACTCTCGGTAAACCTTGAAAGCATATCACGCAAAACCTCGTCATGCACCGCATATTCAGTATCCGTTACTGCTCCGTCAAGAATTATATCCACAACGGATTTGTCATCAAGCATTCCCAACTCACGCGTAAGAACAGCTTTCATATTGCCCGCCGTAAGAGTTATATTTTTTCGGTAAAAACGTATTCCGCCGCTGCTTGCCTTTTTTGCCCTGACCGTCTTGTCTTCATCAATTTCAATAATGAAACCGCAGCCCTCAGTATTGCACGAAACATCTGTCTGCACGTGCGTGCCTGCATTGAAAATATGTTCGCCTTCGGTGCAGACATCAGTTTTAAGGTCATTCGGAAACGGTACATGCGTATGACCGATTAGCCATACATCAACAGGAATTGAAGAAAGCTCGTCACGTGTCATCAAAAAATACTGACCTTCATTATCAATCGTTTCACCCTCTACCGCGCCATGAGCTATTCCGATATGATATTTGCCGCTGTCCGTAATCGGCATACTTTTTATCCAGCCGAGATTGTTTTCGCCCTTCGCCGAATGCAGCGAAGTACACAAGGCCGGATACAGTATCGCCGTATCATCGCCAATTGTAATTTCATAGGGGCGGTAATCGGTAAGCAGGAGTATATTGTCATGTGTTACATCCTTAAAATAATGCCATACCTTTGCTTCATTATCGTAGTAGTCATGATTTCCGGGCAATACGGCTGTAATTCCGTTAAACTGCGACAGCATATCCGCAACGGCTTTAACGTCTTTTTTTGATATGCCGTATGTATTTTCAAAGAGGTCACCTGCAATCACAAAAAGACCGCACTTTTCCTCGTTAGCTTTTCTAACCATACGTTCTATGGCTTCAAGCCGTTCCGATATGAGCGCTGCCGCCTGCTCGTGATTTGCATATTTAAGTCCTATGTGATTATCGCCTGTTAAAAATAGCTTCAGCATGAATTATCCTCTTTTCATTGTATAGAAAATGCGGCAAATCCTTATGGACTCACCGCAGAAATGGTTATTGCTTTCTATTATTTAAGTAAAAGTTGTCCATTTTTTGTCCATCTTTTTTATAATATAATGTAAAATAGTCCTACTGTTAAAGCAAGGACTATTTCAATTGTTATATATATTATAATATATTTTCTATGTACTGTCAAATTTTATTTGTCAGGTCTATATCAAAATATCAGACCGCGATTATTGTCTATACACGCTGCGTGCCTGCTCCTTACTTATCCATAAATAAGCGCTTTTACTTCCTTTAAATATTGATATTTATCGGCATTTTCAATATTCTCCGCACAAACCTTTCTAAGTCCCTTCATACTCTGTTCAATGGGGACTATTGTATCTATATAGTTCAACAGAAAACCGGACAATATTAAAATAGTAGCGTTAACCTTCATATAACTTTGATTGCTTGTAGCATCTATAAGACGCTGAGTCATTATCATAAATGCCGTGTCTTTTTTAACGGGCATTAAATCCTCTATACGCTCTAAAAGCACCTGTTCAACTGTCGTATTCGACCTTTTATGTAGTTTAATAAAATTCATGGCTTCGGGAACCAAATTTACTTCTATTTCGTTAGTTTCTTTGATTTGGTCTTTAATATCCACGTTAAAACTTTTAGCTTCGGCATAACACATAGATACCACTTCAAGAGTTGTGTCCATATCCGCAGCGCCATCGGCTACGCAGGAAAGGAGCGGCATGATAAATGACAGCGCCACCTCCGCCGTCTGCTCATCGGTTAATTTATATGTTGTAACTCTGAAGAACCATAATAATGCTCTTGCCGCTCCGAGCGGGTCATCGTTCATTACAACACACAATAGCCAGTTCAGCATATGTTCGATTGATATATCCTCAAAAATGCAGAAGCCATTTAAATAATCTGCCAGTTCTGTTGTCAGATTGAATTTTAGTATATGTGCCGGTTTTATCCTCCCTTTATTATGATTGTCCTTTGCTTTGAAAATAGCTTTCATAATTTTATCACTCCTCTTTTAATCTAAACCTTAGTTCATCGTTTTCATGTTTTACTGTTTTGCATAAAAACCTCCTCTGAAAGTATAATATTATAATAACATAATCGATACAGTATTTCAAGACTGTTTTTACAGTATATTTTACATACTACAAAACAGTATGATAAGACTGTAAAATAGGTATAGAAAGAAGGTGTGTATATTGGATATTCATAGCAGACTGAATGAATTATTAAAACAATCTGGAATATCAAGATATAGATTAGCAAAAATATGCGATATACCAGAGGAAACATTGACAGGCATATTTAAGCGTGGGAATACACCGACTTTTGCAACTCTTGAAACTATATGTCAAGGTTTAGGCATTACTCTTGCACAGTTCTTTGCGGAAAACAATATGATTGAAATGTCTCCCGATATGAAAGAATTTTATGATGAATGGAAATTCCTCACAAATGAGCAGAAAAGTTTAACCATTCAAGTAATGAAGCAAATGCGCTCAAAATAATAAACTATCCAACAAGAGGGGAAATCCTCTTTTTTTGTTACACAAATTTATTTTGACTTTTAGGTTAAATATATGTTTATTATTTTTATCCCATAAATTGCTTGATTTTAAGACATTTGGGGCAGATGTTAAGATTTTCAGTCAGTCCAATGCGCAGGCGTGTTTTTATGTAATAAAAATGCGGCAAGCCATAAGACTTGCCGCGACATGGTTGCGAGGGGCGGACTTGAACCACCGACCTTCGGGTTATGAGCCCGACGAGCTACCAACTGCTCTACCTCGCGATATATTTAATAATTGCACCTCAATAAAGGTACTTGATTATTATAGCACAAAAATACAAGACTGTCAAGTATTTTCATAAAAAACCTTTCCCCAAATTTTGACAAAACATTTCTGACACTGCGCTTGCCGCATTTCTAAATTTATTTACTATTGTTTTTATCAGCGATTTGGTATATAATATGATTATGTATATACAATAAGGAGAAAATAAACATGACACATTTTCTATCTGATGTGCGCATATGGCTGAGCTATCGTCTTTCGCCCAAAACAATGCGCGCCGTACGTCCGTTTCTAACGGTTCAATTTGTCATTTTTATGCTCATGGGAATTATAAATACAGCTGTGTCTGTCGGTACGGCAATAACGCTTGATTTTCTTAATACCATCATATTGCCTTCTGACAGTCTGATTACCATGTTTATTGCGCATACACGTCTTAATTTCATAATAGGTTATGCCATAAGTCTTATAAGCTCATTTTTCCTTAATTCCAGATTTACATTTCATCAGCGGCCTACATGGAAAAATTTTTTGAAATTCCCCGTAAGCTATATACCTAATTTTGTATTTCAATACCTTATGGTATTTATTTTTACTATGCTCAACTGGAGGACAACCATTGCTTATATTTGCGCGGCTCTGCTTGGCACGCCTGTTACCTTCGCCGCAATGAAGCTGATTGTTTTCCGACGCAAAAAAAGAAAATGAGGTGAGATTTATGCTGTCGCATATTTATTCCTGCGGTCTTTCAGGAATTGACGGTTTTCAGGTATGCGTTGAAACCGATATTTCAAACGGTATGCCCAATTTTGATATAGTAGGTCTTCCCGATGCTGCTGTTAAAGAAGCAAAAGAAAGAATACGTTCGGCTATAAAAAATACAGGCTTCCGCTTTCCTGCGAAACGCGTTGTTATAAATCTTGCGCCCGCATCGCAGCGCAAGGAAGGTTCAGGCTATGACCTGCCAATGGCTCTGTCTATACTGACAGCCACCGAACAGTTATATCCTGACGAGCCTGACCAATGCGCTTTTTTCGGTGAACTGTCGCTTGACGGCTCTGTTCAGCCTATAAACGGAATACTCCCAATGACCATTTCCGCGTACAGGCAGGGCGCTAAAAATATTTTCGTTCCTGCCGAAAATGCAGATGAAGCGGCAGTAATTGACGATATAAACGTATACCCAGTACATTCACTCAATGAACTTTGCAATCATTTATGCGGAAATGAAGAAATTCCCGTACACAAGGTAAATCTTGACGATTATTTTGCTTCAAGCGCGGCAAATGCGCTCGATTTCTGCGATGTAAAAGGACAGGAAAATGTGAAGCGCGCATTAGAAATCGCAGCGGCAGGAAATCATAATGTACTGCTTATAGGCAGTCCGGGTACAGGCAAAACAATGCTGGCTCAGCGTATGCCGAGCATACTCCCCGACCTCACCTTTGATGAAGCGCTGGAGGTGACAAAAATACATTCAATAGCAGGGCTTCTCACAAAGGATGAGCCGCTCATTACGCATCGTCCCTTCCGCAATCCGCACCATACAATATCCGCATCGGGACTGTCCGGCGGCGGTTCTACACCGCGTCCGGGCGAACTATCACTCGCGCATAACGGTATACTATTTCTTGACGAGCTTCCCGAATTTCACCGTGATTCTCTTGAAATACTCCGTCAACCGCTTGAAGACGGCAAAGTAACAATAACGCGCGTTAAAGCGACACTTACATATCCCTGCAATATAATGCTTATTGCCAGTATGAACCCCTGCAAATGCGGTTATTTTGGTGACAGCCGTCATCAGTGTACCTGCTCTCCGTTACAGGTTAACAAATACCGAAGCAAAATTTCAGGACCTCTTTTAGACAGAATTGATATTCAGGTTGAAGTATCAAATGTTGATTACAAGGATTTAAGCTCAACTGAAAAATCAGAAACAAGCGCGGAAATAAAAAAGCGCGTAAACCGTACACGCAAAATTCAGCTTGAAAGATATAAAGGCTTAAATATCTACTCCAATTCACAGCTTGACGCAGGTATGCTTCAAAAATTCTGTCCGTTAGGCGATGAAGAAAACGCTATTTTAAAAGCAGCATTCGATAATCTTGGTTTAAGTGCGCGTGTGCACAGCAGAATATTAAAGGTTGCACGTACAATAGCTGACCTTGAACAATCAGAGAGAATTACTGCCGCGCATATCGCTGAAGCGATACAGTACCGCAGTCTTGACAGAAAATATTTTGAATAGAAAAACAGGCATTTGTAATACAAATGCCTGTTTTAATTATATACCTGCCGATATTTTTTCGTGCATTTCACGTTCGGTATGCTGCCTGAACAGTTTTACAAGCAAAGGAATACCTATAAGCAATGCTATAGCAGTAGTCAGTAAATCTGCCGCCATCTGTACGTGCAGCAAACCTGTAAGCTGCCAGAAGTAATTGAATATATAAAGCAGCGGAATGTAGAACAAACACTGTCTGCCCAGATTTACTATCATCGCGCGGAGCGCCTCGCCCGTTGCCTGAAATGTTGACATCATTGTCATCTGTATCGCCATAAACGGTACTGCCCATGCCTGAGCGCTCAGAAACTGCACGCCAATATGTATTATTTCATCACTGCTTGTAAATGCGCCCATAAATGATTTCGCCAAAAATGTAAATGGAATAATAAATACTACGCATGCAACAGTTCCTGTTACCGCTGTAAATTTAAACGCGCTGAGCATACGCTTATTATTCCCTGCACCGTAATTATATCCTGCAAACGGCATATATCCTGAAACATACCCCATAACAATCATAAATACCATTGTAATCATTTTTGAGGCGACTCCGTAAGCCGATATGACATTATCGCCATACTGCGCAGCGAGGTTATTAAACATTACCAAAGCAAGACTTGTAGCCATTTGTGAAATTGAAGTCGGCAGCCCTATTTTTAGAACCTCACTTAAAACACGGGCGGTTGGCTTAAAATCACGCAGCTTAATCGAAAGCAGTGTATTACCTTTTACATATACAGCTATATAGTATATTACAGCAACAAAATTACCTATCATAGTAGCCCATGCCGCACCTGCAACGCCCTGACCTAATACCAGTATAAATATCGGGTCAAGTACAATATTAAGCACAGTACCGATAATCATACCGATAACAGCTTCTTTGACCTTACCCTCTGCACGGAGCATAGACGGTAAAACCACCTGCAATATCATTATAAAAGATAAACCTACAACAATTGATAAATACTCACCGGTAGGTCCGATATTCGCCTCACTTGTTCCAAGCATATGTAATATCGGCGTTTTAAATATAAAGAACAGAATAGTTAAAATAATTGTGGTAATAAGCGAAACATATACAGAAACCGAGCTTGTTTTCTTTACTTCTTCATATTTACCCGCTCCCAGACATCGTGATATATACGATGGCGCACCGTTTCCGAACATATTCCCTACCGCCTGTAATATCATAAATACAGGGAACGCAAGCGATATGGCTCCAAGCTGAACAGGGTCATCAAGCAGTCCGATAAAATATGTATCGGTTATATTATATAAAATTGATATAATCGTACTTAACACCGTAGGTATGGACAGCTTTAAAATCGCCTTTGATACCGGTGTCTTTTCCATAAGCTCAAAATTTGTGTTTCCCAAAAAAACTCCTCCTTTAATTTGATTTTCTTACAAAAAAATATACTATAACCAATGACATCGGCATTGCTTAATAGTAAAGATAGGTTTGTAATGTATTTTACATATGTTTGGCATACTTGTCAACAATTTATTTATGAACAATTTGTGAACTTTATTGCAACAAAAAAACCGCTGCATTTTGCAGCGGCTTTTCAGAATTAGTCTACCAATTCAAGAATAGCCATAGGCGCGCTGTCACCACGACGCGGACCTAACTGATAAATTCTTGTATATCCGCCGTTTCTTTCAGCGTATTTAGGAGCAATTTCAGAGAAAACCTTTGTTACAACGTCTTCTTTTGTGATAAACTCCAACGCCTGACGACGAGAATGCAATGTATTTGCCTTGCCAAGAGTAATCATTTTTTCAGCTAAACTCTGAGTTTCTTTTGCTCTTGTCAAAGTAGTTTCAATTCTGCCCGTTTCCAAAAAGCTTGTTACAAGATTGCGAAGCATAGCTTTTCTCTGGTCTGTTGGGCGATTTAACTTTCTTGTTCCCGGCATAACCGTTACCTCCTATTTAATCTTCTTCTCTTTTAAGGTAAAGACCTAAACCATTCAATTTGTTTATGACTTCTTCAAGCGACTTTCTGCCGAGATTTCTTACCTTCATCATGTCCTCTTCAGACTTATTGGTAAGGTCTTCAACAGTGTTAATTCCTGCGCGCTTCAAGCAGTTATATGAACGTACTGACAAATCAAGCTCTTCAATCGTCATTTCAAGAACCTTTTCTTTCTTGTTCTCTTCCTTTTCGACAATGATTTCAGCATTTTTAGCATCGTCTGAAAGGTCAACGAACAATGAAAGCAGGTCGTTCATAATCTTAGCAGCCAAAGACACTGCTTCATCAGGCTTTATAGTACCGTTTGTCCACAGCTCAACTGCCAATTCCTCTCTGTCTGTATACTGACCTATATGAGTGTTTTCAACAGTGTAATTAACCTTTGTTACCGGAGTGTAGATAGAATCCACAGGAATTACACCGATAATCGGCTGCATTGCCTGCTTGTTCTTTTCTGCACTCACATAGCCTCTGCCTTTTGAAAGAGTAATTTCAACATAAAGGTTAGCGTCTTCATTAAGCGTTGCAATATGCAAATCGGGATTTATAATCTCGACATCATCATCACGCTTAATATCTCCTGCTGTAATTTCCTGCGCACCCTTTGCTTCAATGTAAACAGTCTTGGGAAGGTCACCGTGAATTTTAAGAGCAAGCTTCTTTATATTAAGAATAAGCTCTGTAACATCTTCCGTAACTCCGGGCATTGTAGAAAATTCATGCTGTATACCTTCAATTTTGATTGAAGTTGCAGCCGCACCGGGAAGTGACGAAAGTAAAATTCTGCGAAGTGAATTTCCAAGCGTAGTACCGTAGCCGCGCTCAAGCGGAGATACGACAAATTTGCCGTACTTTCCGTCCTCACTCATTTCAACACATTCTATATTAGGCTTTTCCATTTCTATCATTTCAGAACCCTCCTTTTTAATCTGAGGTTATCACGAAGCACACCTACTTCGTAAATACTCGTAACAACATATATATATCCACTTACCGAGGGTAACATATAATTATTTAGAATAAAGCTCAACGATAAGGTGTTCCTCAACCTCGTAGTCGATATCCTCTCTTGACGCCAATGTTATAACCTTGCCTGTAAGCGTGTTCTTGTCCATTGAAAGCCACTTGGGGACAACTCTTGTTGCATTTGTTTCAACAATTTCCTTTATTCTTGCAGAGTTCTTACTCTTTTCTCTTACTGATATTACTTCACCCGGCTTTACAAGGTATGACGGAATGTCAACCTTATGACCGTTTACTGTAATATGTCCGTGATTAACAATTTGTCTTGCTTCACGTCTTGTATTAGCCAAGCCCAGTCTGAAAACAACATTATCAAGTCTTGACTCCAGAATTTGAAGAAGCATTTCACCTGTGATACCCTGTCTTTTTGTAGCCATTATATAGTACTTATGGAACTGCTTCTCAAGTACGCCGTATATAAACTTAACCTTTTGCTTTTCATTCAGCTGCAAGCCATATTCCGACTGCTTTTTTCTGCCCTGCTTCGGGTTTCTGTTAGATGACTTATCTATACCCATTGTTGCAGGATTGATACCCAAAGTCTTGCATCTCTTTAAGACGGGTTGTCTGTTTATTGCCATAGTTATTTTTCCTCCTTCACACTTAATTACAAATCAGACTCTTCTTCTCTTCGGCGGTCTGCAGCCGTTATGAGGAATAGGGGTTACGTCCTTAATCATTGTAACGTCAAGACCTGTTGCCTGCAATGCTCTTATAGCTGCTTCACGTCCTGCACCCGGACCCTTTACGTAAACCTCTACTGTTTTCATGCCATGTTCCATTGCTGCTTTAGCTGCTGTTTCAGCCGCTGACTGAGCAGCAAACGGAGTACTCTTTCTTGAGCCGCGGAAGCCTAAACCACCGGCACTTGCCCAAGATATAGCGTTTCCGGCTGTATCTGTAATTGTAACTATTGTATTATTGAAGGTTGAGCGGATATGAGCCGCGCCTTTTTCAATATTCTTTCTATCGCGACGACGTGTACGCGTAGTTTTCTTTGCTACCTTTGCCATTTAGCTTAGTCCCTCCTTTTATTTCTTCTTACCTGCGATTGTTCTTGCAGGTCCCTTGCGGGTTCTTGCATTGTTCTTTGTGTTCTGTCCTCTTACCGGAAGACCCTTTCTGTGGCGGATACCTCTGTAACAGCCAATTTCCATAAGTCTTTTAATATCAAGAGCCAACTGACGTCTTAAATCACCTTCAACAGTATATTCAGCGTCAATTACTTCTCTTAGCTTACTTACGTCTGCTTCTGTAAGGTCCTTTACTCTTGTGTCCGGATTTACACCGGTTTTGGAAAGAATTTTCTGGGAGCTTTTAAGTCCAATGCCATATATATAGGTAAGACCAACTTCTACTCTCTTTTCTCTTGGTAAGTCAACACCTGCTATTCTTGCCATACTTTTCTACACCTCCATTAAAAGATATCATCAAAAAATTTTTTTATAGTGTTGTTGTTTTTAATCAGTACCGCGCACTATATCTGCAGTACCGCATTTTAAAACTCATTCAGGCTGCTGCATACTTATACAGCCAGCCGCACCCGAACAAATCATAAACAAATTTTATTGTTGTGAAAACTTTAAAATTCTTTTGATAAATTCAGATTTAAATAGTTATACTGCCCTATTCAAAAAGAGCTGTTATGAACCCAAAATCGATTTATCAATGAATTTTTAGCCTTGCTTTTGCTTATGCTTTGGATTTTCGCAGATTACCATAATCTTGCCTTTTCTCTTGATAATCTTGCATTTTTCACAAATCGGTTTTACTGATGGACGTACTTTCATTTTGTTACCTCCCTTTATTTGGATCTCCAAGTAATTCTGCCCCTTGTCAAATCATAAGGACTCATTTCAAGAGTAACCTTATCACCCGGCAAAATCTTTATGAAATTCATTCTCAACTTACCTGAAATATGAGCCAAAACCTGATGCCCATTTTCAAGCTCTACTTTAAACATTGCGTTAGGCAGGTTTTCAACAACCGTACCCTCCAATTCCAATACATCATCTTTAGCCACGCTATATCCTCCCTTACGCTGACGCAAACTTTAAACAGTCTGCCCTCTGTAATCTGCGGTACAGATTACAGTCCTTCTTATAAATACAGTGATATGTCTTAATTAAATTCTGCTAATGCTTTCCGCACCTCAGAGTTAGTAACTTTTCCGACTGCTGCAAGTTT
>CAJTUY010000035.1:15972-19373 GCA_910579415.1 uncultured Clostridia bacterium
CTCTGAAACACTCTTAGTACCCTGCAAATGCTTAAGCTTTTTTCTTTTCGGACGGTCTACCTTTCGCAATTCGCCGTTAGCCAGATATACATAATCTCCTTCACGCGAAATCACTATAAACAGACTGCCTTTATCGCGTCCTGCAATGGAACGTACTATTGAACCCTCTACTATTTCCATATCCTTACTCCTACAGTGTTAATATTTCATAACCGTCTTTTGTAATCAATACGGTATTTTCATAGTGGGCAGACAGCTTTCCGTCGTCAGTTACAATAGTCCAGTCATCATCAAGCACTGAAACATTATATGCGCCTTCATTAACCATCGGTTCAATCGCAAGCGTCATACCTGCGGCAATTCCGTGACCTACCAAATCACGGACTACACTATAACCGTGCGATTCAACATAATTCTGAATTGCTGACGAAACATCACCTAATTTGGAACCGTGCCTTAGATATTTAATTCCCTCAAAAAAGCTTTCGCGCGTCACATCAATGAGCTTTTGCGCCTCGTCTGAAATTTTTCCGACTGCAAACGTTCTTGCCGCGTCGCTGTGCCAGCCGTCCTTTACTGCGCCCATATCAATGCTGATTATGTCGCCCTCTTTAAGGATTGCTTTTTTACTCGGTATTCCGTGAACAACTTCGTCGTTTACCGACGCGCAAATGCTGCCGGGGAAACCGTTATAATTGAGAAAATTCGGTCTTGCACCTTTAGAAATGATAAAATCATATGCAATTTTATCAAGCTGCGCTGTATTAACACCCGGCTTAATATGCTTTTCCAAAAGCTCTAAAGCCTCTTTTGTAATTTGTGCTGATTCGCGCATTTTTTCGACTTGTTTTGCCGATTTAATTGTTATCATAAATCACACCTCAAGTCCCAGAGCCACTGCAACATTCTTTGTTGTATCACTGAGCTCCTCTTCACCCTTTGCGGTAACGAGAAGTCCCTGCTTTTCATAGTAAGCTTTTATAGGCTCTGTCTGTTCGTGATAAACGTTAAGTCTGTTCTTAATCGTATCGGGATTATCGTCTGCGCGCTGAATCAAATCTCCTCCGCATTTATCACATTTACCCTCTGCTGCGGGCTTATTTGAAATGACATTGTACGGAGCTCCGCACTCCCTGCATTCACGTCTTGACGAAAGACGTTCAACAATTTTTTCATCTTCTACTTCAAGCGAAAGCACCTTATCAATTTTAACACCTGATTCAGTTAAAGCTTCTGCCTGAGCAGTTGTACGGGGGAAACCGTCAAGGATAAATCCTTTTACGCAGTCCGGTTTCTCCAACCGCTCTTTTACTATCTTAACAATTACGTCATCCGGAACAAGTTTTCCGTCGTTGATATACTTTTCAGCCATCTTACCAACTTCCGTCTGCTCCTTGATGGCGGTTCTCAGCATAACACCTGTAGAAATTGTATCAATACCTAAACGCTTTGACAAAATCTCACCCTGTGTACCTTTACCGGCACCCGGAGGTCCCATTAGTACTAAATTCATATACTTTACCGCCTTTCTATTCAATTATTCAAGGAATCCTTTATAATGACGCATAGTCATCTGCGACTCTATCTGTCTTACAGTTTCAAGCGCAACACCTTCCATAATCAGCAATGAAGTACCGCCGATTTGAAGTGAAGGAATGTTGAATATTGCGCCGACAATAACCGGCATAATCGCAATAACAGCAAGGAAGAATGCGCCGATTAGATTTAATCTTGACGAAATCTTTCCTATATAATCGCTTGTCGGCTTACCCGGTCTGATACCCGGAATGTATCCGCCGCTCTTCTTCATATTATTCGCAAGCTCAATAGGATTGAACTGAATTGATGAATAGAAATATGTGAAGAACAGAATCAATAATGCATACAATATAGCGTATACAAGACTGGTCCACCACGGTGACGCGTAACCTGCGCTAAGACAGCCAAGAACATAATATCCAAGTCCTGACTGCGGCATATTACCGCCCGTAACAAGTCTTACTATAGTCGCAGGGAAAGCCATAATTGACGAAGCAAAGATAATAGGCATAACTCCGCCTGCGGCAACCTTAATAGGAATATTTGTGCTCTGTCCGCCGTACATCTTTCTTCCTACAACACGTTTTGCGTACTGAACAGGAATTCTGCGTTCAGCGTCAGAGAAGAATACAACGAATGTTATAGCTGCAATTGCCACTATAACTACTGCGGCAACAAATATAAGTCCGCCTGCAGTAAGTCCTGTACTTAACTTCTGCTGATACAGGTTATATGCTGCTGTCGGCATTCTTGAAACGATACCTGCAAAAATGATAAGCGATACACCATTTCCAAGACCCTTTTCCGTAATCAGCTCACCCAGCCAGATAATAAATGCCGTACCTGCTGTAAAGGTAAGTACTATTACAAAGAAAGTAAGAACACTTGGATTTGTTATAGCGTTGCCCATATTATAAAGCGTTACATAAAGACCCGCGCCCTGAATAAATGCAAGCGCAATACCAAGGTATCTTGTAATCTTGTTTATCTTTTTTCTGCCCTCAAGACCTTCTTTTGCAAGACGTTCAAGAGCCGGAATTGCAACAGTCAAAAGCTGTACAATAATCGACGCGTTGATGTATGGTGAAACACCCATTGCCATAACAGTTGCGTTCGAGAACGCACCGCCTGTAAATACATCAAACAAACTAAACAAGTCAGTACCGCCATTTCCCAAGAATGCCTGCATTGCCTCAGTGCTTAGATAAGGAACAGGAATATGCGCTCCGAATCTAAATACTATAAGCATCATTAATGTAAATAACATTCTGCGGCGAAGGTCAGGGATTTTCCACGCGTTTCTTAAAGTTTGAAGCACCTTACATCACCTCTGCCTTTCCGCCTGCCTTTTCAATCTTTTCCTTTGCAGACGCGCTCATTTTAGCAACCTTAACAGTAAGCTTCTTTGTCAGTTCGCCTCTGCCAAGTATTTTAACACCGTCAAGCGTTTTACTGATAATACCGTTTTCCTTCAGTACCTCAGCTGTAACCTCTGTACCGTCCTCAAGCTTATTAAGAGCCTCAACGTTTACAGATACATACTGCTTTGCAAATATATTCTTAAAACCACGCTTAGGAAGTCTTCTGTAAAGCGGCATCTGACCACACCGCCGCCCGAACGTGCGTTTTGTCCCTTATGACCTTTTCCCGAAGTTTTACCTGTTCCGCTTCCGATACCTCTGCCTACTCTTTTCGGAGAAAACTTTGAGCCTTCAGCGGGCTGTAATTCGTTTAAGTTCATTTTGCTGCACCTCCTCACTAATTAGTTTTCTTCAACTGTTACAAGGTGTGATACCTTGTTAATCATTCCTCTTATCTGAGGTGTGTCATTATGCTCAACAACACTTCTTATTTTCTTTAGT
>CAJTUY010000036.1 GCA_910579415.1 uncultured Clostridia bacterium
ATATTTCTCCCTTTATCCATACATTATTAAGTATTATATTATGGTCAAGAATTTTCTTGACGTAACCGTTTATTTGTGAAACCGTAGCTACCTTTGCTTCCAAGCCTAAGCCTCCTTATGCGCCAAGCGCGCCAAATATGCTATTCCTACGGCATTATCGCAGGAGTATTCCTTCTTTGCAAAATACGTATCACCGTTAAGATTGTTTCTGAGTCCTTCCCGTATAATTCCGTTTGAAGCCACACCACCGGCAATCAATATACGGCGGATACCCGTTTCCTTTATCGCATGATTTATTGTCTTTACAAGTGTGTCGCGTACACATTCCAGTACACCCAGCGCAAGCGACGCGCTTTTCGGTGTACGCATTGCCCTTGTTTCCGCGCCCGAGAAATTCATATACGAACCGTCTGCGGATACGGGAAGCTTCTCGGCTGTATCTGAAGTCAGCGCAAGCGTTTCAAGTGCCTTGCCTGCCGGAAATGACAAGCCCATAGCTACGCCTACCCTGTCGATAAGCTGACCTGCGCTTATATCCCGTGTGCCGCCGATAATCTTATGCACAAAATTTATTCCTTCATAACGGCTCTTTAAAATTTCAGTCGTTCCTCCAGACAGATGAACCGATAAAAAATCATCTTTCAGAAGGTCATACGCGCCGCAGGAATAAATCCCTGCCATTACATGCCCGTCCTGATGTGAAAACTCATAAAGCGGCACTCCGAGCGCCGTACTTATAACCTCCGCATAACCCTTGCCTGCCAAAAAAACAGGCATATATGAGCCTTCCACAGTTCTTGGACGCGTACTTACTCCCACCGCGCTGACAGAAGCAATATCAATCTTATCCGAAATCTGTGAAAAAAGCTCGGGAATCAGCTTCATATGCTGAAATACGCCGTCGCTCTGACGTATTCCGCGCTCACCCTGCTTTACATACAGCAGTCTGCGTATATTTTCATCAGTTCTTCCGTCAGTCCATGCGACGGAAGCGGTGTAGTTGCTTGTATCAAAGCCTAATGTACTCATGAAAGCTCCTTGTAAACGCTTGCCAAAAGTCCGTTTACGAAATTCGGGTCGTCATCATCGCCGTAACGCTTTGCCAGCTCTACCGCTTCATTGATTGCCACCTTTTGGGGTACGTCATCGCGGTATTTCATTTCAAATATCGCAAGCTTTAAAATTGATAAAGACACCTTTGATATTCTTGAAATTGACCAGCTTGATTTAAGATTTCTCTTTATTATTTCCTCTATTTCCGTGCCGTGCTTACTGACTCCGTCAACAATATCGCGTATATAACCAAGATTTGTTTCGCACTCGGGACGCTCCTTTAAAAGCTCGTCCAGCATTGCATCCATATCATCCGGATGTAAATTCATCTGAAATACCTGTGTAAACGCTGCATCACGCGCTTCGCTTCTCGTCTGTCTTCTCATAGTATGTTCCTTTCCGTATCTGCCGCATATATTTCCATTTTAATATATCATAAATACAGTCAAAAATCAAGTAAAAAAGTTATGCTGTGACTATGCTTCGGACAATTTCTGATAAGACAAAAAACTGCCATAAGGCAGTTTTTTAATTCAGTACATATACAACACAGCTGCGTTTTCCAAACCCATGTGAACCATCCGGATAACATAGGTCTATCTTATTACCCTTAATGGCGCCGCCTGTATCCTCAGCGCTTGCCACACCGTATGTCCACGAACCGTCAGCCGATGTTACATACACTCTCGAACCGAGAGGCACAACACTCGGGTCAACGGCAACTATACCATAGTCTAGCGGACTGCCGAGCGCAGAACATGTGCTTCCGCCGTTTTCCTCAGGCGCAGTCGAATATGCGGTGGCAGTCATTGTAATCTTTTTAGAATAACTGTAACCGTTTATTGTGCCGCCGTCATCTGTACGTCGGGGCTTTGCTGTAAATATTGTCTTAGGTTCGGGTGTCGGTACCGCCGTACCGCGCGCTATAACCTTGTTTCGCGCTTCTACGATAACATTTTCGCTTACCGCTTCACGAGCCGCTTCCTCACCGTCTTTATATGTAACCTTATGCGCAACCTCTTTAATTCCGTCCTGTCCTTCGTCAACAACGCGTTCGGTTCCTTCTAAGAGATTTGGGTCATCCACATATTCCACACCGCGCGCAATAGGTTCAGTAATAATTTCATCAGTATGACTTACAGATACCAGTTCTATTGTATCTCCTTCAGCAAGCGTATCTCCGTTTGCCGAAATCACATCATGCTCACCGGGTATATATCCGGCTTCAACCAGCGCATCTCTTACGTTGACCTTAGTAACCGTGACAACACATTCACAGTCACCCGCCTTTATAGTCACGCGTTTTCCGCGTTTTACAATTATATCGTCATTATCGTCAATAACCTTTTCGGCAGGTACGTTCAGCCTGTCCGTTTCGCTTATGTCAACTCCATGCTTCTCCAGAGCGTCCTCAACATTATTGCTTAATGTTCTTACGGTTTTAGTTTCATTTGTACCTGAAAACTCATCTATCTGAGTAATGGTTATTTCTTTGGCTGATACACCGTAAACCGCTCCGAAAGTCACAACTACAACCGAAATAAGCGTCACAAGCACAGCAGTACGCCTTCTACGCGCCGCCCTGAGCTTCGCCTGCTTTTTCTCCTCACGCTTTGAGCGTATTTCCTCAAGCAGTTCACGTTTTGTTTTTTCATATGTAGTCATAAATTTTCCATAGCCTTTCTGCCCGCAGACAGTAAATGAAAATTTTAATACCTTACAGCGGGCAGTAAGGCATTAAATGGTTTCTTTTCCCCCACTCGCGGAATGTATTCGCAAAAAATTAAAACATGATTTTTTGCGCTATATTTCCACTTTATGTAAATCCCTTCCATTACTTAGGTGACAGTATACTACAATTTTGTTACATTGTCAATACTTTATTACGTTTTTATTACAAAATAACCTCAAATGTTTCATTTGTGTAATAAAAAATACGTATATAATATGTATATGCAGGCAATTTACAGATTATTACAAAAATTTATGAATGTATATGAAATAAGCGTAACGGAAATAATAGGTAATAAATATAACCCATGAAAGGAGTTAATATGAAAGAAATGACAAAAAAGGTGGTAATACTTAATAATTTTTCATCGCCGTATGTAAGTGAAGCAATAGTAGTTTTAAAGGATTATAACCCGAAGCTGGAGGGTAAAGCCATTGAGGATGCGGAAATGATTGTAAGCCGTTATATTGAACGCATAGAAAAAAACGGACAGTTCGTACGAACTGCCCGAAAAAAATCAAAACTGACAAAATTTATTGTTGGCTCAATTATTGCTGCGCTTATTATAGCCGCTGTAAAATGCTTTATTTAAAGTTTGAATCAATATAAGCTATGTAGTCCTGGTACCGCTTCAAAGATGAAGATGAAGCGTCATATGTGAAATCATAATAAACAGATATACCGTTTCTTATAATACATTTTCTGTGATTTATCTTGCCGTCAAGTTCAAGAGTAATCGCATACCAGTCATCGCCCGCACGCGAATACGATACATTATCACCCTTAGCGGCATATTCCATCATAACGTCTTTGGGTATACCTCCCTTGCCCTCCTGCGATACAATCATTGCCGCGCCGCCAAGCGGGTCTGTAAGGTTGAGCTTTTCGCCGGCTGACGTTGTGTTTGAATGAAAATCCGACGGATACGGACATGTTATATTGCCTATTGTAAGAACAGAATAACCGTTTTTAGCCGCCGAAGCCGTTGAATTCGGTGAAACCGCCGGCGCGGATGATGCTCCGTTACCGCTCATTGTAGCGGCAGGCTGACCTACATTTCCGCCCTTCGGGAATATATTATAACCGATTATCACGCTGACTACTGCGATAAGTACTATAATTATAAGGAACATAAATGTATTTCCTTTTTTCTTTTTACGCTTTTTACTTACAGATTGTCTTGCTTCCTTTTCCGCAAGACGCTTCTTGCGGTTAAGACGCTCCGCCTTAAGCTCTTCTATTTCCTGCCTTTTTGCGGATTGACCGCTTTGCTGGCTCTTTCTGACAGAATGACCGCATCTGTCGCAAAAGCGCATACCTTCCTTTAATTGTCTGCCGCAATTTTTGCAGTACATTTACACCCCTCCGAAACCTTTGTTTTAACTATTTGATATTATACTATATATTGTGGTTAAATGCAAGAGATTTTCGTAATTTTATTACATATTGATTACAAGTATTGAAAAACGCCTGCAATATTTGTAATGAAATTGCAATCTTTAATCTATGATTTCTTTGGTTTTTAAAATGGCAATAGCTGTTTTTGCGTCATAAATTTCATTTTGCATAACTTTTTTATATAACTCGTCAAGACTGTATTTTTTTACATTTAAAAATTCGCCGTCGTCCAAATTCTGTCCGACAAATTCCAAATCACGCGCAAGATATATATTCAGTTTTTCCTCGCAGTAGCCGGGTGTTGCATAATATTCGCCCAGATGTACAAATTTCTTTGCCTTGTAACCTGTTTCCTCAATAAGTTCACGCTTACCGCACTCCAGAGGGTCTTCACCGTATTCCAGCTTGCCTGCCGGAATTTCAAGCATCATGCTCTGCGCCGCAATTCTGTACTGCGACACCATAAATACCTCATTATTTTCATTAACGGCAATAACTCCCACACCTCCAGGATGTCCGACAAGCTCGCGGTCTGCAAACTGTCCGTCCGGAAGTTCAACCTTTTCAAGACGTACATTGATTATTTTTCCGTCATAAATAGTTTCACCTGAAATCGTTTTTTCCTCAAAATTCATACCCTACCTCCTCAAAAATCTTTCAAGCGCAGGATTTACATTGAGTATTTCTTTTAAATTATTATACTCTTTTGCAGACTTCTCGTTTTTTCTGCCTGTATAAACTGCCCTTATCATTATATTTTTCGGTGTTTCAAGCGGCGAAATATACTCAATCATGCTCACCTTATAACCCACGCTTTCCAGATATGCGGCACGTATACCGTCAGTCAGCGTATCGGCAAGCCGCGCCTTCAGTATACCGTGACGCGTAATCGCCTCAAAAGGAGCATATGAATACTGTTTTAAAATATCCTTATGACAGCACGGCACACTGACAATTGCGCGTGAATCAGCGCGTATACCGAGTGCAAGCGCCATATCAGTAGCCGTGTCACACGCATGCAGTGATATTACAATATCGGGGCGGACAGACGGTGTATATTCAGTTAAATCCGCCTGAATAAACTCCATATTGTTGTAACCGAGATTTTTTGCAATACGCTTTGAGGCGGTTATTACCGTTTCCGAATAATCCACACCGATAAAACGGCATTTCTTTTTAAGGATTTCACGCATATAAAAATTCAGCACAAACGACAGATAGCTTTTTCCGCATGCCGCGTCAAGTATAACGTATTCGTCACGCTCACCGATTTCTTTAATCACTCCCTGCATAAGCTCGACAAAATAATCAATCTGATTATACTTACGTATTTTATCATTTTTAATCTTGTCGTTTTTTGCTAAAATTCCGATTTCCGTAAGCAAATCCTTTGCAAGCGCGGGATTTACGACATATTCGCGTCCCGTCTGCACCGCGCTCGTTTTATTTACCTCTGCGGTAACGTCCTCATGACGCATATTTACCTTTTTATCGCTTATATCAATTACAATTTTTGCGCCGCGCTCAGTATAAATTACCTGAGCTTCATCATATTTTGTAAGCTCTTCAGCGATTATATTCCATATTTCATCGCGCTTTACCTCTCGCTTTACCGCCTGATAGTCAAGTATTATTTCATCACCGTACAGAATTTTTGCAGGAAAATTTTTTGTTCCGGATTTAAAATTTATTGTAATATCCGTAAAAAACAGCTTGTTTTCCTCCATACGCGATATAAGTCCAGTGAAAAACAGGCTCGCTTTTTGTATTGTTTTTTTATTCATAATTCTCTCCTACTTTACAAACAGCATTCCATCTTTTTCTTTAAGTTCAAAGTACGCGGGACGTTCCAGCGGATTTTTATTCGGTGAATGCAATAATAAAAGCAGACGTCCGTCAAACGTATTAAAAATCATACCGTGCCCGCCGTCTTTTTTAAACAGCAGTTCGTCGCGCTGAATCCACTTACCGTCAATATCGCCGTTATCGGAAATTGCAATAGCCTCCGTGTAACCCTCCTTACCCATACTTGACCACAGGAGCAGCAGAGTACCGTCCTTACAGCGGTACGGATAAGGACCGTCAGTTATATAAATCCCCTCGCGTCCCTCGACAATCCAACTTGCCTCGCTTGCTTTAAACAAAGTAAACGGTTCGCCTTCAGCGCGTTTTAAATCTGCGCTCATTCTGACGGCACACATTTCGCCGTCCTGTACCTGCACCCATTCATGACAGAAAATCATATACGGCTCACCGTTTTTGCTTATGTACAGCGTACCGTCAAGCGCTTCCCAGTCCGGCGGTGTTATTGTACCGTCACTCCATACAGTAAATTTACCGTCTGGAGCATCAGCGCGCAATACCATTGTACCGCGACATCTGTCCTCTGATTTAAAAGACGCGAACATATAAAACGCCCCGTTGTACTCGTATACCTCAGGCGCCCAGTAATGCCTGTCAGCCCAAAAATCAGGTGTACGCGTAAATATTTCTTTCGTTTCAGACCAGTTTTCAAGGTCTGCGCTTATATACACGTCAAGACCTGTCGCACTGTCGCCCCAGACCTCGCTGCCGCGCGAACCGTATAGGTAGTATTTGCCGTCATACGGCAGTATAAATGGGTCGCGTATGTTTATTTCACTTCGTTTCATATTACTGCACCGCCTTTAAAATTTCACTATATGCCCAATGATTCGGCGACAAATCCCTGAACGGATTTTGAGTGGCTGCGTCCTCACGTCCCAATGCCTTGTTTATCATTGTTACCGCCTCAGCGCGCGTGATTGTTCTATCGGGCTTAAACGTACCGTCGGGATAACCGGTTAATAATCTATTATGTGCCATTGCATTTATATAACCTGCCGCCCAATGATTGGAAACATCCGAAAACTGCGAATTTTCATTTTGCGTTATCTTTCCTTTGCCGATAAGTACCGCAAATTCTGCGCGTGTAATCGGATTTTCGGGTTTAAATGTTCCATCCTCATAACCATCTATGCGCTCAGCCATAACAAGTGCGCATATCGTATCTCTATACCAAGCATCGTCTTTTACATCTTTAAACTTATTCGCAAAAATATTATTGGGTTTAATTCCCACAGCCTTACCAATCATCGCCGCCGCTTCTGCACGCGTGATTGCGCTGTCGGGATGGAACGTACCATCCTCATAGCCTGAAATATACGCGTTTGAATTTATCTCTCCCCCATCAGCCTTTAGCCTTATTATACTGAGCGAATTTGCAGACGCATTATATGTAAACTCATTTGACGCGTTTGTAATCATTGTTTCTTTTGGCACGACTGCATTTTTATTTTCAAGGCTGTTTTCAAAGCTTGTATCGCCCGACATAACAGTTACCTCCGACGTGCTGTCTGTAACGCTCGCACCGCTTACATCTATATCTACATCTACATCGCTGTCCATTGTGTTCACAAGCTTAACGATAACCTCGCCTGCGTCCTCATCATAAACACCTGAAGCATATACAGGACCGTATTCCTTAGGCTTTATATACGAGCAGATAAACTCCCCGTTAAGATATGCCTTTATCTCATAATCGCTTACTTCAACCTTTACATCATACCATTCATTATCGTTGATATGGACACTGCCGACATATGACTGTTCAGCAACGTTTCCTGTTTCAGCTGACACACCGTTTACAATGCGCTGTACTTTCGCGGTGGTATTACCCCAGCCGCCTATGTTTACACGATAATAATTCAGTCCGTCCTCTGCGGCAACTCCTATCTGAAAGCCCTCTCCGCCTGCGTTTTTTTTTGCCTTACATTCAAAGGTGTAGTTTCTTAAATCGTTACCGTTTACCATAAATACTGAACCGGTCGCATCATCGGTCTGTTCAACAATTCCGTCATCTCTTATTTTCCAATCACCGCTCACAGGCTTAAAATGGTTCTTGTCCTGTCTTTCTTGCTTTTCATAACTTGTTATTAAAAAGTCCTTAAATTCGTTATGTGTTCCCCAACTTCCGACAAGCGCGCCGCCGTGAAGTGTATCATCCTTTTCAATGCTGTTCATTTTAACTTCTGTCGGAAGTGAATAATCTCCCCTGTTATTTGAAAACAGCGACTGCACATAATAATTCGGCGTAAGTACATAATCGTCATTATTAAACCAAATCATATTTGCCGCTGTCCACTGGGTATTGCAGTACTTCGCAAACATAGGCGCATAACTCGCCATTTTTACAACATCCACGTTACGTTCAAGACCTGTCATAAATGCGGCTTCGCTGAGCGCGTTATACCACGTATTTCCCTTTGACGCATACTCGCCCAAAAATACCTTTGTATTGGTATCACGTCGGTAATTATCATAACGGTACGCGTGGTTTCTGAACCAATCGGGATTTTCGTAATAGTGTTCGTCCATAAGGTCGGCATATTCCTGATTTTTATTCGCCCAGTTCCATGCAAGGTCGTTTGATGTACCGTTTGACGCCGTACCCGACGTTGTTACAAGATTTATGTCGGGGTATTTTTCGTGTATCTGACGGGCAAACTCGGCGTAACGCTCAAAGTAAATCTCGCCGTACTGCTCATTTCCTATACCGATATACTTCATATTAAACGGTTCCTTATGTCCCATTTCAATACGTTTTTTCGTCCATTCGTTGCTTTCATCCGTACCGTTTGCAAATGCAATCAAGTCGAGCGCATCATCAATATAAGGCTGTAACCTATCCATAGGCACAAGATGTTCTTCGTCTGTCGCGCTGCCCGAACGTACCTGACACGTCATACCGCAGTTTAATATAGGCACAGGCTCCATGCCCAAGTCCTCGCACATCTGAAAATATTCGTAAAAGCCCAAACCATAAGTCATCATATACGGTTCTGTCGCTGACGGATTCCATATATTTATCATTTCTTTTCTTTCCGAAATGTCGCCTATTGTGTCCTTCCAGTTCCACGCTGTTTCCATTGTCTGTCCCTCAACGGCACAGCCACCCGGAAAGCGCAGAAATGACGGGTGCATTGCCTCCAATGCCTCCATTAAATCCTTGCGTAAACCATGACCCTTGTAGGTGTCCTCAGGGATAAGGGATACCATATCAATGTCAACAGGTCCCTCTACGGCTTCAATTTCAATAATTGCTTTATCTGAATTTTTTGTTGCCACAATTTCTACTTTATTTTCAAATGTTGTTTCATCAAAGGTTTGCCACTTATCTGGTGTATTATAAAATGCAAAATTTGCAAATTCTGATATTTCATTACCTTTTTCGTCAAGAAGGCGAATTGTCAAGCTACCCTTTCCTCTCATATGAACCAAAAATTCATATTTTTCTCCCTCTTTAATGGTCATACCTTGAAAACCATCATTTCTAATTTTTGCTCCCTCCGACATAGTAACATAAGTCGGATTATTTTCATTAAGCGGATTTTCTGTATTTATTTTAACGTCGCCCTCTGTCTCCCATGAATACAAATGGTCGTCCATTTCAAACGAGCGGTTTTGTACCATTTCCGCGTACAGTCCGCCGTCCGCCGCACTGTTTATATCCTCGAAAAACAATCCCCACATAGTGTCGGAAATCTTTTTCGAGCGGTCTGACGCATCAACACTAATAGTATAAGGACTTTCATTTGTACCTGTGACATATACGGTATAATCCCGCGTATTATCGCCATATGCGGCGGTAAGCGTTACTGTTTCGGTAGTATCATTATGCTTTACCGCTCCTGTTTCAGTATTTATAAGACCGAGATTATCCTTTTCCTGCCATGTCATGCCGTCAATAACGGGCAAATCAATTTTATCGCCTGTAATAATTTTCTCGTTCTCTATCGCATAGCTGTCAAGCATTATTTCATGGTTGATTTCACCTTCATCAACAATATTACAAATATTGTCACGGTCAAGCGCGGTTTTGTATACTCTGAAATCATCCACTACTGCCGACAGGTACGCATCGCCTTCGTAATGCGACTTACCTATGTAATTAAGCTCATTCTTTAAACCCGACAGCTTAACGCCTATGCCCGATTTTGACTTAATCAGTCTGCCGTTTCGGTAATAGCAAACCGTATCATCCGACACCGTCACAGCGTAATGTACCCAATCGCGCTCTGTTTCCTGCATGCAGTCCATCGTATCGGCGTTCTTTGGCGTTTTCATTTCGACTCTTGCCGCACCGCCCGAATACGGAGCAAAGAAAAAGTTATTATTCGCATCCGTACCAAAATCAAACACGCGTCCCCATGTGGTGAATTTATTGATTTTCACCCATGCTGCAACCGTCATGCTGTCCGACAGAATATCAGACGGTAAAAGCGCGCAGCCGTCCACACCGTCAAGTAAAAGTCCTTTACCTGTATTGCCGTTGTCTGTAACAGACGCACCGCCTGAAAGCTTCAACGCGTTTTTGCCTTTTTCATCTGCAAGCGGATTTTTGCCGTCAAATGTGTACCGCAAAACAGGTTCAGGCATATTATCCGCCGCAAATGCCATAGCAGGCATAGCGTTAACCGTCATTGCTATGGCGGCAACCGCCGCAATCAGTTGTTTTTTCATACTTCTCTCTCCTTTTTATGTTAATTTTATTTCCTTACTTACCCAGTCCGTATTTCATCTTTACGCGTTCAAGCTTTTCAAGCACGGGCGACGCGGCAAAATACAGAAAAAACACCGTTGCCGCCGCATGAATTAAATCAAAAGGCAAACCCATCGCCTCTGACGCAATAAACATACCCGGAGTTGGTTCAGACTGGTACAGCACAACCGATGAAGCATTCATTATAAATCCGTACAGTACCATTACTGCCGTAAACCCATATGCACACAGCGCGGCACGAGTAGACGGCAATATTCTGAATATTACGCCTGCAAAAAATCCCACTAAACCGAATGCAAACATCTGCCACACAGTCCATGCACCCTGCCCGAAAAACATGTTTGACACAAATGCGCTTACCACGCCTATTAAAAATCCTGTTTCGCCGCCGAGCGATACTCCTGCGATTATAATAACCGCCGACATAGGCTTAAACTGCGGAAGCATATAAAACGCTCCCCGTCCCGCAACCGCCACCGCGCACAGAACACTTATCAAAACAAGTTCACGAGCTGATATTCGTTTCTTTTCAAGTGATAACAGCGGCGGCAGCATTGCCTCCAATATAATCAGCATGCTTATAAAATAATATTTTCTGTTATTAAAAAATCTAAAACCTATATAAATGGTAATCGGCACCGCAACCGCTGTTACCAACACTGAAACAACCATGTTTTTAACAGATATTTTCCGTTTCTCCTCAGGCATGACAGCAAGTTTTTCAAACAGTTTTTTCGGCAGAAGACATGAAAGACTCACTCCTGCAAGCGCAATGGACGCAAGCTGTGACAGGTTGGTTTTCCATACTTCTTCATAACCGCCGCGCGTCAGAAATAATACTGCAAGAAATATCAGCGCAAATACAATTCCCAACGCTGTCTTTATCTTAATTCCTCTTTTGACTTCCTCTTTTTCCTCAGGCGGCAAATCAAATTTTATTTCTTTAAATTCTTTCTGGGGCGCTTCTTTACCGAAGGCTGTAAGAATATCATTTTCCGTTACAGCACCGTCAATAATTCCGCGCGACATTCTGTTTGCGTCTGTCGTATAAAAATATTTATCCGCAAAAAACTCATGCGCCGTACCTTCTGACGTTATACTGCCATCAAATACAAACGCGCATCTGTCCGCATATTCGGCGCAAAATTCCACATCATGCGACACCATTATGACTGCCGTTCCCGACTTCTTAAGTCCTGTCATAATTGCCGCAAACTCAGTTTTAAAATGAGCGTCCATGCCCTTTGTCGGTTCGTCCAAAAGCAGTATTCCGGGATTTAACAACAGCAGCTTTGCAAGTGCAAGCTTTTGCTGCTCTCCGCCTGACAAATCGTAAGGGTGACGTTCCAGAACCTCCGTAAGTCCGCAGATTTTTGCAACATCCTGAACAGCTTTTTCACTGTTACATACATCATAAAGGTCAGCGGCGGCTGTCTTTTTTACAAACATCAGCTTTGGGTCCTGCGGCATAACAGCAATACAGCCGCTATGTAAATCAAGCTTATTGCCATGTATAAGCACATTTCCGCGATATGGCCTGACAAGTCCGCTCATAATATTAAGCGCAGTGGTTTTTCCCGCTCCATTACCCCCTACAATCGCGTATATCTCGCCTGAGTACGCTTTCATACTGAAATCACACAGAACATCGTCAAGCTTTTTATCATATCGGAAATACACATGGCGAAGCTCAACGGCAGGCGTTCCCTTACGTTCAGGAACGGCAGTTTTTTTTATTTGCTCATGTATACGCTCAGTTTTACTGAGAAACTCCCTGCCCTCGCGAACCGTTACCGGATATTCGCCGTTGCCGCCCATAAGCGCATACAGGCGTACAGGCGATGGCATGGCACAGAACATATCATGCCCTAAAAGCATTTTCCCTGCGTTTTTCGGTGTACTGTCCGCAATTATCCTTCCGTTATCAAGCGCTATGACGCGGTCGGACAGCTCAAACGCTTTACCCAAACTATGCTCGGTCATAATTACCGTAAGCCCAAGCTCATTATTAAGCTTTCTGATCATACTCATAAAATCCTGCGCGCCTATCGGGTCAAGCTGACTGAGCGGTTCGTCCAGTATCAGAACCTCCGGACGCATAACCATAACTGAAGCAAGATTTAAAAGCTGTTTCTGTCCGCCCGACAACTCGTTTACATTTTTATGAAACCATGTCTGTATACCGAAAAATGATGCCATTTCCGACACTCTCGCGCGAATTTCGGGTGTTGACATTCCAAGACTTTCAAGCCCGAACGCCATTTCATGCCATACCTTATCGGTAACAAGCTGATTATCGGGACTCTGAGTGACAAAGCCTATACCCCTGCACTGTTCGCGCAGGCTTATTTTATATACGTCATGTCCGAGAAAATACACGCTTCCCGACTTTTCGCCGTTCGGCGCATAAGAAGGAGCAAGCTGTCTTAACAGCGTTGATTTTCCCGAACCCGATTTACCGCATACGGTTACAAATTCACCCTGATTGACCGTAAATGAAATATCGTTAAGCGCCGCATATTCTGACACAGGATATTTAAAAGTCAGATTTTCGATTTTAAATACTTCCATTTTATCCCCTCCGCAATTTCAATGAATACCGGCTCCGCGCAAAGCAGAAAATATGCCGTACAGACGCTGATTGAATAAGTGTTTAAATTGATTTTTCCAAATTGGGGAAAATACATAAATTCAGCCGCTCCCGACATTATACCAATTACTACATACAGCGCCATTGCCAACGTATATAAAAGCATAACGGCATCACGCGCCGAGAATTTATATACGGAAAATGCGCTTCTGTTCTTCAGACCGTAACCGCGTCCTTTCATACTGTCCGATGTTTCTATCGAGCTTTCAAGCGCATGTGTCAGCGTGACTGACAGTACCGACATTCCGTCCTTTGCGCGTTTTATAATACTTCCGCCGCCGCAACGTCCCATACTTTTCTGTACCGACGCGGTTTTTACAAGCTGTTCTTTAAGTCTTGGTGCAAACCTGAGCGACATTGACAATATCAGCGACAGCGACGGAGCGGCTTTCCCGAACAAATATATAAATTTATCGCTCGTTATTATTTTATTAAAGCACGAAAAATAACATATAACCGTTACTATCATCACTGAAGCGGCTATGCCGTATACCATTGATTCCAGCGTAAGCGGATTTCCGCCCGGCAGGTATGCAAGTATCGTAACTCCCCTGTGATTAAATGCCATATTTATTGCCGATGCCGTTATAAGCATAGGCAAAAGGCATATCAAATTAAATTTTATCGTTTTTCTTCCTCCGAGCATAACCGAATATGTCACCGCGCATACAAGCGATATTACAAGCATTATCGGGTTCATTAAAAGCATGGAAAACAGAATTACCGAGATAAAATACAAAAAATTTACCAAAGGGTGATAGTTTCTAAATTCATTCATTATTTTATATCCTCTCCCATATCGCAGGTGAACAGCCATTCAATTACATCTCCGTCATGCAGGAGATATCGTGAGCAGCCGTAGCCCGGCATATAACCGTTGACCTTATACCGCCAACCCGAATTATTTCCGCAGTCAAACTCATAAATATTGTTTATTCCCTTTATATACACCGTATTAAATGCAGGCGTATTTTCGTATTCCATATGTATTTTGTTCCTTTTTGTTTCGCGGAGCAGTACATTAAACGCATTTTCGCCCTCATAAAATTCAACTGTCTGCGGCGGCAGGATAATACCGTCGGGTGGTATAAGACCTTCCATTCCTTTTTTTAGGGAGGACATATTATTAAGTATTGTACCGCATTGTATTGACAGCGTACATGTCAGCTTTTTATCTGTAACCTCCGCCGTCTGCGGCTCGACAGGTACAGGCATCCCCTCAGGTACAGGCTCAGTCTGATATTTGTCATGACCGCTTTCATCAAGCTCCATGCCCTGTTCGGTTGAATATTCAATATCCGCATCGTTTTCCTCTTCCTGTAATATATCACGTTTTTCCTGAGGCGCCTTATCTGTTTCCCGAACCTTAGGCTCAGGTGTTTTATTTTTCTTCTTTGTTCTGCGCGGTTTTGCAGTTTCGGCTGCAAATGTTTCAGCCGTCTGTGGTTCCGGCGTCATGCTGTCCAACAGAAATGCGCCCGCAATCGATACAATTACTATTGCGGTAAATATTATTTTCAGTTTATGTTTTTCAAAAAAGCTCATATAAGCTCTGCCCTTTCCATAACGCGGAACAGCATATGCGCTATTTCCGCTCTTAAAACATATTCCTTCGGTTTAAGCTCCATACTGTCAGTCTCAACAATCCCTTCGTTTACGCAAACAGCCGCCGAAGCCAATGCCCAGTCAGAAACTGTTCTGTAATCATCAAAAACGGCAAGCACATTTTGCGCGCTGTTTTCGTCTAGCCATGACTTCATTCCCGAAATATCTGCTAAACGCGCAGTCATAGCCATTGCCTCCTCACGCGTTATCATGCCGTAAGGCTTAAACTCCGTATCAGACACACCGCTGACTATACCGTAAGCATATGCGGTTGAAACATAATCGGAAAACCAGTCATTTGCGTTGACGTCATTAAACGGATTATCTGTTTTTAACGAAAGCCCCAAAGCATTTACGGTAATCGTGGCAAACTCCGCGTGTGTCATTGTCGCGTCTGGGCTGAATTCCGTATCAGTCATGCCGCTTATTATTCCTCGCGAAGCAAGCGATTCTATCTCCGTTTGATTTTTATGACCGCTAATATCGTTAAAGGTCTTAAACGCAATCACATTTTTATAACGTATGTCCGGATTTTTATCAGGAAGTCCGAAGTCGTTTTCATCGTCTTTTACAGAAATTGCGTCCGACAAATCATACAGGGTTTTTAATCCGTTTTCGGCGCGCTGCGCGGCTGATAAGGCATAAAATCCCTGCTCCGTTGCTATCTGGTCACAATCTCCTCCAAGAATATGCGAAAAACCGCTTTTGGGAATATAGAACCTCATAAGGCTGTCAAGCACAGTATTTCCGTTTTTCACAAAACGGCTGTCGTCAATACTTATCCCCAGTTCACACAGCGCTGTAAGTACCTGCGCCGAGCTTTCCGAGCTTTCACCGTCCCAGCCTGAAAAGCCGCCGTTATCGTTCTGCACTGAAGATAGATAATCAACCGCTTTATTTACCGCCGCTGCCGCTATTTCATCGCTTCTGTATTTTGACAAGGCAATAATCGCCGCTGCCGTAAGGTCCGCGTCGGCTGAAGCGGCGCTTTGACTTAATGCCCAGCCTCCGTCCGCGCGCTGCGCTTCGGTTATATATAATATGTACTTTTTGACTGACGCCGCAGCATAATCATTTGAACCGAGCGCGGTAAGCGCCCATATTGCGCCGTTTATCCCCTGTGCCGTAACTGCGTCATAGTCGTCAAGCTGTTTTATCAGATTTACACCTTTAACATCGGCAGGGTCTTTCCCGATTGAACCGAGCGCAAGCACAAGACGCGCATATTCTGTCGGCTGCGCGCTCTGAATCTTGCCGACGCTGACATACTGTTCAACGCGTCTGTAATATCCTCTGTAATATTCATCATCTGCTTTCATACCGCTCCGCGCCAGTCCGAATATTACCCATTCGCCGCCGACAGAACCCACTTCGGGGCTTTGAATTGTACTTAAAATATATCCGGCAGTGTCATCAATCGCATTGTTTAACGTGTCATTCTCTGCAAAAACGGTAAGCTGAAACGCAAACACCGCCATAATTAAATATGATAAAGCTTTTTTCATCGTTTATCCTCCCAGTCTAAGTATGTTGCTTCTACCCTGTAAATAGGCTGTCCCATATCCGAAAAACGCTTTTCGTATTCCGTCATGACATTACCTTCAAAACCTGAATTGTGCAAATCAAAAGTTATATTTGACAGCTTATAATTTTCTTCAGCAAAGGAATTTAATGAAAATTCAAACAAAGCCTTATTATCGGTTTTAAACCAGATATAATCGCCGTTCGGAAGCACCACCTTATACCGGTCAAGAAAACGCTTATGAGTAAGACGTCTTTTTGCCTGCTTTTTCTTTTTCCACGGGTCTGAAAAATTCAGATAAATCCTGTGTATCTCACCATATTCAAAAACGTCCTCGATTTTTTCCGCGTCCATATCAGTAAACAGTACGTTTGTAAGTCCTGCTTCCTTCGCCTTTTCCATTGCCATTACTATTACATCCTCAACCTTTTCAATAGCAATAAAATTTATATCGGGATACATCTTTGCCATGCCAACGATAAAATTACCCTTACCGCAGCCGATTTCAATATGAATTGGGTTATCGCCGCCGAATCGTTCCTGCCACTTACCCTTTAATTCCTGCGCATCGCGTACCCATATATCAGCGCATTTTTCCATACGCACATCACAATTTTTCTTTTTCCTCATTCTCATATGCTTATAACCGTTAACTCCTTTTTTAATTATATATATTATTGTACTATAAATGAGAATATTTTGCAATAACATAAAAAATCCGCCCGGCTTACGGGCGGACTGAAATTATATATAATGATATTTTTTCCTCATTGCCGCAAACAGGCTTACCGTTACGGCGAGCGCGAGAAGCTCTGCCGCAACCAGTGCAAACCATACTCCTTCAAGGCCAAAAACCGCAGGCAGAATAATTATCATAACAGCCTGAAAAACAAGCGTTCTTAAAAAGGATATTGCAGCTGATACAGCTCCGTCATTCAGTGCCGTAAAAAATGCCGAGCCGAATATACTGATACCGAATATGAGGAAGGACAGCGAATAAATCCTGAACCCATGTGCGGTCATATCAAACAACGCTTTATCATAGCCGACAAACAGCGATGAAAGCGGATTTGCCAGAGCTTCCGCCAAAATCACCATAGCCGTTCCCGTCACCGAAACAATCATAATGCTTTTTCTGAACATATTTTTCAGTTCACTGTTATTGCCTGCGCCGTAATGATAGCCGATAACAGGCGCGCAGCCTATGGAATAGCCGATAAATGCCGCTGCGAATATAAACCCTGCATACATAATTACACCGTATGCGGCTATACCGTTTTCACCCGCAAATTTCATAAGCTGAAAGTTGTAAAGTATATTTACAATCGACATTGAAACATTTGTCATAAGCTCAGACGAGCCGTTTGCGCAGGTTTTAAGCAACACCCCGAGCCTGAAGCCTGCTTTTGTAAGACGAAGCGTACTGCTGTTTTTGCCGCAGAAATATATCAGCGGAATAACGCCGCCGATAAACTGGCTTATTGCCGTAGCTAACGCCGCGCCTGCAATACCCCATCTGAATACCGCAACAAACAGAAAATCAAGAAGCATATTTGCACAGCCTGCCGCAACAGTAACAAAAAGTCCGAAATGCGGTTTTTCCGCCGTAACAAGAAAGCTCTGAAACACATTCTGAAGCATAAACGCCGTAAGAGCAGCCATAATGATTCTACTGTACAGTACGCAGTCATCCAGCATTTCACCTTCCGCTCCGAGCGCTACGGATAACGCTCTTATAAATACCTGTCCCAACACAGTAAATAGAATACCGCCTGCAATTGTTACATAGACGAGCATTGAAAAATACTGATTTGCCTTTTCCTTTTTGCCCTCACCAAGCGTTTTTGAAACTATCGCGCTTCCGCCCGTACCTATCATAAAGCCGAGAGTACCGAGTATCATAAGCACAGGCATAACGAGATTAACTGCGGCAAATGATGTTTTTCCCGCAAAATTAGATACGAAAAATCCGTCCACCACACCATATATTGAGGTGAATATCATCATAATTATCGACGGTATTACAAACCGAAACAATTTCTTATATGTAAAGTGGTCTGAAAGCTGTATTTTCATAATTACCTCCCTTAATAAAAAATACACCCGGAAAAATATTTTCCGAGCGCACCCGACATCATATTCGACTTTGCAGCTGCGGCTGCAAGTCCTCCGATGAACTGTTCATTTAGTGTAAGTATTATACATGCTTTTCCGGTGTTTGTCAAGCCTTAAATTTATATCATGGAAATATATTCCTCAAACCCCGATTTTTACGCATAAACCATGTATTTACGCGGATTACGTCAAAAAAACATCAAATTTGACATTTACTTAAATTTTTAGTATAATATTAAGACAAATACAGGAAATTATGTTTCGAGATATAACAGGAAAGGATTACAGTTATGAAAAGGATTATAGCAGCGGCTCTTGCAGTCGTGACAGCCTGTACAATATACGCTTCGCCGTCATTTGCGGCTGAAAGCTGGCGCGAAGCATTTATAACGCGTCTTATGAAGGTCATTTCCTCAGACCCGTCCTACAATGAAGTTGTACTCACCGACCTTGACAGAAACGGTATT
>CAJTUY010000037.1 GCA_910579415.1 uncultured Clostridia bacterium
GGCTTGTAAAAAGATTAAGGCTCAGTACCCTGACAATATCGTTGTTTCTTCAAACGGTCAGAAGAAAAGCTCACTTACAGGTTTCTTCCAGATGTTCTGGATACCTGAGCTGATTTTGCAGACTCAGTCATGCATAGACCCGGTAACAAATGAATTTGTTCCGTATGCAATGGTTTCTGATAATGCAAGAGAAATGTATAAGTTTGTAAATACTCTTTATAAAGAGGGATTGATTGATAAGGAAATCCTATCAATTGAAAAGGATAATTTCTATACGCGATGCGCTCAGAATAATGCGTTTATTACTTATAACTATGTATATAATACAGATACATTTAATAATAAGACTAATGTAAACGGCAATACAGGCGCGAACTGGGATTGGGCAGGGAACATGGTAACTGCTTATCCTGACAAGGGTACAATTTATAAGAAGGATCCGCTGTATTCGAACTGGGGACCTGCATTCAGTGCAGAACTTGGCGCTGATACTGAGAGATTTGACGCGCTTCTGAAATATTATGATTGGTGCGCAACTGACGAGGGACAGCTGTTTACATCATACGGCGTCGAGGGTGATAGCTATAACATGGTTGATGGTCAGCCTGAGGTTGCAGACGGTTGGTATCATGAAAAGAACAGTCCTGACGGTAAGAAAATCACAAGAGAGTACGGAACACTGACATATACATTCATTAAGCATCCCAAACTGTTTAAGGAATTAAGAGGTAATCAGATTGAAGAGCTTTATGACGCTTATATGGCAAATGATAAGTATTATTACTTTGAAGAGTTCCCGATGAGATATACGGAGGACGAGGAAAAGAGATATACAGACCTTGAAACCGCTCTTAATGCGAAGCGTGATGAATATATGGCTCGTTTCTTCATGGGAGAAAGCGACCCTGCAAATGACGCTGACTGGGAGACATACCTGAGCGACTTAAAGAAGGTTGGTCTTGACGAATTTATCGAGCTTCAGAAGACGGTTTATGAAAGAACAAAGGCAGAGGTTCAATAATTAAAATTGAAAAAACATACGAGCCGGGGATTACTTTTAATACTCGGCTCGGTGTGTTTAATATAACTAAATTAGCTGTGACTAATTTAGCTATAATAAGCACACAAAAAGTGAATTTTCAAACAGGCGGAGGTTATTTTAATGAATAAAAAGGTTACTCGGGCGCTTGCGGCAGTGGTATCTGCGGCAATGCTTTTTTCAGCGGTTCCCGCTGTGTTTGCCCAGACAGAATTTCCTGCGGATAATGTATTTCCGTCAGTTGATACTGCGGAAGTTATTGATACAGAAGCTCCGGAGGGTGAACTGTGCGGAGATGAGGACGAAAGCTTCTTATTTAAGGCAGATGCGTTGGAAACAAAGGTGTACGGCGAGAATGTAACAGTAGGGAATGTTACTCTTTATGCTTCATCATCAAGAACGGTTGAAGTTAAAGACAGCAGCAAAACAATTGATAATGAAAAATTTGAAAAATATATCAGATTAAGCGGAATGCCTGATTTGGCAGAAAACGGAAAAACACCGGCGAGGTATTTGGAATTTACAACACAATACGGCGGTGTTATTACTGTGTATGCGTCAAGCGCAAATGCAACTGAGGAAAGAAACCTTGTTGTAGGCGGAAACAAGATGGCATGTCCGGGTACGCCGATTGCGGCTTCATATAATCTCGAAAAGGGAACAGTCAGGATATATGCGGAAAACGGTATAAATTTACACGGCTTTAAATTTGTATCGAATGTATCTGCGCCGCAGACAGATGAAGAGTGGATATCGTACATAAATAACAAAATTAAAATAAGCGATATTACAAATGATACTGTGAATTTTGAAGCGCTTACAGACAGCTTTGAGCTTATAGGCGATTATACATGCGTATATGATGAAAATACCAGTAAAAATGTGACTGTTACGAGTTGGACATCGTCGAATGAAGCGGCTGTAAAAATAGACGGCAGAACCGCAGAGGTAATAAGACCGCGTTTTGATGAGAAAAAAGCAAGCGCAGTGCTGACTGCGGAAATACTTGTCGGCGAAACAGTTATGACTAAGGAATTCTATGTTACGGTTTTACCTCTGGAGAATCCTGAGGGCGATGAGGAATACATGAAATATGCTGAAAAGCAGATAAAATCGCTTGGTTTTGATGTTTCTACGGACAAGGTTGCCACAGGCGACATCTATCTTCCTACTGAAATTACTCTGGCTAACGGTGATGTAGCGGCAACTGTTGAATGGACCTCAGGCGATACGTCATATATCACAAATGACGGAACTGTTGTAAATTATCCTGATGTTTCGCATTCACTTACTATGACTGCTGTAATCAAGGCAGGCGCTTTGACAAAAACCTATACATATAATGTTGTTTTAAGAAGAAGTTCAACAGTAAAAGCTTTTCCGGGCGCTCAGGGCTACGGCACACAAACGCGCGGCGGAGCAGGCGGATATATAGTACATGTAACCTCGCTTGGCGCTTCGGGACCGGGTACGCTTAAAGAAGCAATTGAGGACAAGACGGGCGCAAGAACAATTGTGTTTGATGTGGGCGGTACAATCGACCTTACGTCATTGGGACGCGCTCTGAGAATGAGCGGAGAGGACGATTCAAATGTAACCATTGCAGGTCAGACAGCTCCTGGTGAGGGCATACAGCTTAAAGGTTACGGACTTACCCTTTCAAGTGTACATGATGTAATTATACGAAATATAAGTATTCGTATAGGAAATGTAAGAAAAGCAGGCGATACATACCAGTCAGACCCGCTGAGTGCGCAGGGTGCAAACAAGAGAGTGGTTCTTGACCACTTGTCAATGTGCTGGGCAGTAGATATGGGATTCCGCGCATACGGACAGGAAATTACTATGTCTAACTGTATGATTTCAAAGGGACTTTACTGGAATACGCCTCATGAAAAGGGTAAGCATAACTATGCGGGTATATTCGGTCCCAAGTACGGAAGCTTTTACGGAAATTATATTGCTGACTGCGGACAGAGAGCGCCGCGTATCTGTGATAATGAATTTATAGATGTAAGAAATAATGTAGTATCCAACTCAAAATATACATTTGATATTTGTAACTATGAGTGGATGGGAGCAAATACAAAATATAATGTAGTAAATAATGTTGTACTGCGTGGAAGCGGCGCACCGGGCGGTTCTAACAGCAATATAACAAAGAACGGCTCATATAAGTATTTTCAGGGTAGAACATATTCCGGCGGAGTTTTTGCGTATTCGGTAAATAACTATGATAATACTGTAAGCGCAAGACCCTTAAAGACTAACGAGAAAAATATAGACGGCGCTTTATGGACAGGTGATTTTACAGCGGATAAAAATAATTCATCGCAGATTACAAAAGAACTTGGCGCATTTAACGCAGGCGGTTATTCTAATATATCAAGTACATGGCAGGATATGATTTTGCCTGATAATATAAGCCTAAGCGAGTATGACGCATCAGCTGTTTCAAAGAAGGGAAATACCCTTGTAAATTATCCGTTTGTTGTTCCTGACATGAAAACATATTCGGCTAATGAGGCTGCAAAATATGTTCTGACAAATGCAGGCGCAGTAATCGGAAGAGGTGAAAATGACGAAACTCCGAGAAAAGGCATACTGGACAGCCGTTATCTTGCAGAGGGCAAAACAAGACTTCAGATTCTTTCGGATTACAGTAAAGCATCAAGCTCATACGGTATTAAAATTGATAACAGCTATACGGAGGATACAGCATACGGACTGCCTGTTCATACACATACTGTGTATAAAGATGACAGGGGGGCTATCGTTTATGACGTAGACGGAATAAGCGTGCCTAATCCTTCCGGATACACAGTAGAGGAGCAGTATAAATTTGTGTCATGCGATAATCATCTTGACTCTCTTTATGCGATTGATAAAAATGACAATAAATATCGTCTTGTTATGAGAGAATACACTGAAAACGACGGAATATACGATACCTTTGAACTGTATGATATATCAAATAAACAGCTTTCCAAACCCGATGGCTATGCCACAAAGGATACGGGTAACGATGGATATATCTCATATGGCGGAGTTAATATGAAGTGTGCAGACTGGGGTGACGGAGCAGGCAATTATGACCATGCAAGTTCAGGCGGCAACGATGGGTTTTTAGGTACTGATGTCGTAGATACGGAATGGACTGATGATGACTGGCCGCAGCTTCCGACAGTTTACCGTGACGGTATGTTTGATTCAAACGGTGATGCTATTCCCGATTTCTTTGTACGTCTTATGGGATGGGATAAACACCCGGATTATTCACCGAACAAGGATATAAGCATGCTTGATTTTGAAGGCAGGGGTTATACAAATCTTGAATATTATATAAATGATTACTGCGCGGGTG
The DNA here is from genome assembly GCA_910579415.1 of uncultured Clostridia bacterium. GTDB lineage: Bacteria > Bacillota > Clostridia > UBA1381 > UBA1381 > Hominilimicola. The sequence continues at coordinate 4,404 of CAJTUY010000037.1, forward strand.
ATATGGAAATTGCCGACAGCGAGGAGAATAACCCGATAGCGGCTGAAAATGTGCGTGACGGTTCGCCGAAGTATGATACGCATAAGAGTCATGAAATTCTGTTTAATACGGTAAGACGCGCAAAAGCAGAAGTGTATTATTGTGAAGGTACGGATTTTAACCTTGACAATGCAGAGAAAATTGCGCTTAATCTTAATTATGAGTACGGAAGCGCAGGTTATAGTGATGCAAAGGATTTTGAAACATACTTCTCTGCAATTTTAGACGGATTAAAGCCTGACACTACGTATTCATACAAAATCATGACCTATTCGGATAAAGGTGTTACAAATCTGAGTTCGGATACGTATACATTTAAGACAAAATTACAGTCATCGGGGAAACCGGGACAGCCGAGAGTTATTCAGTATGTTCCGTTTGATGAGCAGATAACGCTTACGTTTGAGCCTGCAGCACAGCAGAAGTTATATAAGACGATGAGTGCGGGCGGACATACAATAAAGACAATCGGAAATAATGAGTACGATACTTCTACCGACCACTATATTCTGCGTTATTCAATAAATAAGGATATGTCTGGGGCAAAGACTGTTGAGCTTCCGTCAACAGCAACTAAATATGTTTTAAAGGGATTGTCAAATGATAAGGAATATTATTTAGAACTGAGAGCTGTTTCAGGGGACGGAACGGAAAGTGACAGCGCGGTATATAATGCAAAAAAAGCTAAGGAAACAACAGAACAAGATAAAGACGGAAATGCTGTTTATAAGGTTGAGGGCATAAGCGTAAGCAATAATAGTATAGTAGAATATCCAAAGGAATACGACGTACCTCTGTCAGGTATTGCCATAACGCCTACAAAGTATGTTGTAAACGAGAATTACGGCAAAAATATTAAAGCTGCGGATATAGGTGAAGGCGACACCACTAAATTCATTACTGTTTACGGAGATGAAAAGGATTGGTATATTTATACATTGGGCGGAATCCCGATTCCGACAAGCATTGACGGGAAAGACCCGATTCTGATGCTTCGTGATGATAACCACGATCACGGCTTTACATACGCTAAGAAGTTTGACACCATACTTGACGGTCAGTCAACAATCCATGCAAGAATTATGATTAAGGACGAGGAGCTTGACCCTATGAACCAGGCGCCGGAATTCCGTTTCTATATTCAGCAGGACAGCGCAGATTTGGGTGACAGCGATGCGGATGTTGAACAGACAAGCGAAAATACTGCGACCACCTTCGGTAATATTGTAACCTTGCAGTTTACAAAGAACGATATAATATTTAACGGTTCAAATACTATTTCAAAGTATTATGAGGATACGTGGTACGACATAAAACTCCAGATGGATGCAGATAGAGGAACCTGTAATCTTTATATAAACGATTCACTGGTAGGAAAGGATTTGGAATATTCGGAATCCGCAACCTCGAATAATATAGCAAGATGGCAGATAAGCTCACGTCTTGCAGGAACACAGGATGTATATGTTGACTACATGTATGCATATAAGGGATGGGAAGAACCTGTTACAGACCCTGAGGCAACAAAGAAGCCTGATAATAATGTTGAAGAAGGAAGTTCAGGGCTGAGACCGTCAGGCGGCGGAGGCGGTGGTGGAGGACCGGCAGGCAATGTTACTCCGAAACCGGGTGAAACGATTAAACCGACTGAAACACAGACACCTGACAGTACACCTAACCCTGTCAAATCGGGATTTGAGGATATGGAAGGCTTTGAATGGGCTGAAAATGCCGTTAATGAGCTTCATGAACGTGAGATTGTTTACGGAATTACAGAACGTTTGTTTGAGCCGGGACGTGATGTCACAAGAGCTGAGTTTATAACTATGCTTCTGCGAGGTTTTGAGCTTATAGGTGAAGACGCTCAGTGCAGTTTTGAAGATGTTCCGAGCGGTTCATGGTATTATCCTGCTGTTGCAATGGCGTATTCAATGGGCATTGTAAGCGGTTACAGCGATACAGTATTCGGAGCCAATGATAAAATATCAAGACAGGATATGGCTGTAATGACAGTACGTCTTTTAACAGCGCTTGGACTAAATCTTGAAAGTGTACGTGATTATACGGAGTTTGCTGATGAAATTGAAATTTCAGATTATGCAAAACCTTCTGTTGTAAGTTTGTATCAGAGCGGAATTATCAATGGTGTGGGAGATAACAGGTTTGACCCGAAAGGCAGTGCAAACCGTGCGGCATCAGCTGTGATACTTTATCAGACACTTAAAGGACAATGGTCTGTTGATAAGGAATAATAGGGGAGGATTTAGATATGATAAAAAAGATATGTTCTGTCATTCTGACTTTATGCCTAAGCTTCGGTGCAGTCAGCGCGTTGGCATATAATGACGTAGAAACGGCGGGTCAGAATACGGCGGTTGAACTTGTTACAAGTCTGGGAATTATGATGCCTGAAAGCTCAGAGGAGTTTGGAAGCAAAACGCTTGTAAAAAGGGGCGAATTTGCGCTCTATGCTACAAGACTTATGGGTTGTGATGCAGGTGTAACTCAAAATACTAAGGGATATTTTGAAGATGTTGATACAACAACTCCTGAGGGCGCAGCTGTTGAATTTCTTGCAGGCACAGGCGTTATTCCGAAAAGCGGACGGGAATACAATCCGAATGATGAAATTACATATGCGGAAGCTGTAAGAGTAACTCTTAATTGTCTTAATTATGCAGATATTGCCAAAATGAGCGGCGGTTATCCGGGCGGATATATAAAAACGGCTACCGACTGCGGTCTTAATAAAAATCTGAAGCTACTTACGAATTCAGTTCTTACAAAGGCAGACGCGGCAGCAATTCTGTATAATGCGCTGTTCGCAAATCCTATGGAGCGTGACGGACGCAGCTATAAAAAAAGCGATATAACACAGCTTGAAAAAATTTGGGATGTTTCAGAGGTTACAGGCGTTGTAACGGGCTATGAAAAAACTGTTCTTGCAAGCGGAAGAATACTTCCCGACAACTGTGTTGAAATTAACGGCGCCGTATATGATGCAGGAACTACAAACATTTCAAAGTATGTAGGATATACAGTCCGCGCATTTTATAATGATAATGACGTGATTGTAGCTTTCGCGGAAAAGCCGAATGCAAATACGGTCTATACGTTAAATGCTGAAGATGTTGAAGCTGACGGGAATAAGGTTAATTATTATGTAAATAACAGAAAAAAGAACCTTAAGGTTTCCGAATCGGCGGCAGTTATTTATAACAACAGATATTTTTCAAACTATACAACACTTGATGAAGTTTTAAATATTCCCGAAGGAGAAATAACCTTTATATCAAATACTTCTTCAGGTACAGCCAGTGTAATTATAGTAAGAAATTATAAGCATTTACTCGTTGAGCGTGTTGATAAGAAGAGCGGCAGACTGTATCTTAAGAATGGTTCACCCGAAGGTAAGGACGGTGTTCAGCTTAATGATGTAATATCAGTTTTGCCGGATGAGAATGACGTAACCGTATATATAGACGGCAAAGAGGCTGAATTTAATGATATAAGTGCCGACGATGCAATTACAATGGAGCAGAGCCTGGACGGTGAGCAGATAATTCTGTATGTTTCAAGAAATACTGTTGAAGGCGAAGTTAAAGGATTGTCAAAGGATACAGTTAAAATAAACGGTGAGGAGTATAATATATCTTCTTACAGTACAACTGTATATACAATAGGTACAACAGGTGTCTTTGCTCTTACTAAGGACGGTAAAATTTTAGGTCTGGTAGAAAAGTCAAGAACAACAAATAATGATTACGCATATGTGTTGCAGACATATACGGAAGACGGACGCGAAAAAGCATTTGTAAAGCTGTATAATACAAGCGGCGAAGTAATAACCTATGAATGTGCCGATAAAATCAAGGTGAACGGACAGCGCAGGGATTTCAGTGATATTCCGAATTGTGTTGTTAAGGGCGAAGTTGTTACTTATGCTGTAAATAACGATGGTATGCTGACAAAGCTTAACCGCCCTTATGACGCAAGCTCAATTGTTGATTATGTCAATGAAACTGAGTTTATTAAAAATTGGAACAAAAGCTCTGTAAGATATACTGACGGAATTATGGGTATGTCACTTATTACAGACGATACGGTTATATTCTCAATGCCGCGTTTTGACAGAAAAGATGAAAGTGATTACAGCATATTAAGTATGTCTGATTTAAAGAACAGAACTTATTCGGATGTAACCTGCTATGATGTTGACAGACAGGGCAGAGTGGGAGCGCTTCTTATAGTAGAAGATATAAGTGAAACTGTTTCAATGGGCAATAATCTGTTCTTTGTCAATGAAGTATCTTCATCCATAAATGATAATGATGAGGAAATATGGGTTGTTGATGGATTTGAAAACGGTGAGGAAAGAACGCTTGTATTCCCGATAGATACTCATTCGGTAACGTATGAGAACGGATGGAAAAACAGGGTAGGAAATGAAAACTTTGATACAGGCTGCGGCAATTTCCATGCCGGCGACGCGCTTCAGTATAATCTTGATAATAACGGTGAAGTAGGCGCTTACAGACTTGTATATAACAATAATCTTACAATATTTGATGCGGCTGATAATTTAAAGGATAATCTTGGTGAAAGCCGTTTTGAGGACTGGAGCGGAACCGGTTCGGTAACAAAGCAGGATTTCTATGATGATTTGTATATATCTTTCGGTACAGTAAAAGCAAGATATATGGATTATATGCTTAATCTGGGACTTACCGAGAGTGAAGTTCTCGGCTACGGAAGCGGTAAGAGCAAAATACAGATTATTGACTATTATCGTCCTATAAATTTAAAGAGCGCGCCTGTTTATATATATCATGTAAATAAGCGTGAGCTTGAACTGGGTGACATGGAAGATATTTCAAAGGATGATTATGTATTTGTACGCTCAAAGAAAATGGGCGAATTAAATGAAGTAATGGTATATTCATTTGACTAAGACAGGAGGCTCATATGAAAACAGAAAATAAAAAATATGTAAGCCTTCTGGCGGCGATTGCAATGCTTATTGCATACGCTCTGCCGTTTCAATTCACTGTTGCAGCGGCAGACAGCGTATGGTCTGCAAGCAAGGAGGCTACTGCCGATACGGAGCTTATGTCGGGGCTGACACCTCTTATAGACCTGACATTCGGAAACGGTTCAAGAACGTTTGAAGACGGAGAAACATATGGTGGATGGATTACTCACAGCGGAACAAACGGCAGTTGGGCAGACGGCAAGGCAACAGGAACAGCGCTTAAATTTGTCGCTCCCGCAAATGGAGGATTTTCGGTATATGTGGCAGATGTAAGCAAGTCAGCATATTTGATAGAAGAAAATGCAGTTTCATCCAAAAATGAGTTAAGTGCAGAAGTTGCTATTGACTCATATATGGGAGCTGCGCTTGGTAAAAAAAATGTAGTATTTAATGCAGATGTAAAAAAAGGTCATGTATACTATGTATTTGTAGATGGTTCAAAAGGTCGTTTTTGCGGTGCGAAATTTGTTGAGAGTACTACACAACCGACAGACGCACCAACAGACGCACCGACGGATACGCCAACAGACGCACCAACAGATGTGCCGACAGCCGCGCCAACGGATACACCGTCAGTCACACCGACTGCCGTACCAACGACTGTACCGACAGTTAGTCCTACAACGGTACCCACAACTACGCCGGATGCAACATCAACTCCGGATGCGACAAAAGAGCCTTCTGATTTAACAGATGATGAAAAAGCCGTAAGAAATGACGCAAAAAATCTTACGCTAAAATCAGCGAGTCAGACAGCAGTATATTTTGATATTGATTTAGATAAAAAAGGCTCAAACGGTTCGGCAATCACATGGGAAAGCAGTAATTCCAAGTATATTGATATTCAGGAGATTTCGCATATAAAGAGAAATTATACGGGAGTGGTAACACGTCCGAGAGCAGAGGAATGTACAGAGGACGGCGGCATACCTGTTATACTTACAGCAACGCTGAAAAAGGGAAATGCGGAATATAAAAAGACCTTTAATGTTTCGGTAAGAGCATGGAATCCTGTGTATTATAATGACTTTCAGGAGGATGTTGTTACAAATCCGGACGGTGATTATAAGGCAATAGCAGATAATGTGGAAGCCGTAAACGGAGATATGTTTCGGGGAATAAGAGTAGATACCCTGAAGGAGTCGCGTTGTTTTGATTCTTTCCTTCATGGTGATACAGATACTCCACAGCATTTTGACAAGCGTATAATGTCAACCGATTCAAAATACGGTCGTCCAAAAGCGCTTACTGCCGAAACAAGTGAAGAGCAGGCAAACGGAAGATATAATGAGAATTTTGCTTTTTACTATAATCAATACCAGAAGCACGGAGTAAATGCCACTCCGCTATGGGTACAGCTTATAGACCCTGCAACAAAGCAGGCTCCTAAGGGTGTAATTATGATGTCTATGGATATTTATGTTATAGACGGAAATCAGAAGTTTAATATAGGACTGGGAACGTCAAAGGCTTCTCAGATGTGCCGCTTCCTTCTCGGAAGCAAATCAACGGCAACTTTTCAGGGATATAGCGCGGCAGGATATGTAAGAATGTTTGACAACGAATCGTCTGTTGATTTTATGGGCGGTGACAAAGGTTACCGTCATCCGGTAGGAGATTGGGTAAAAGCTGTTATAGTTGCAAATTCCAACACACATAAATGGGATTTCTATTATGACGGTATGCAGATGGCAACAGGTCTTAATTTCAGAAACGCGCAGGATATGTTTCCTACCATTGAGCTTATGATGGACAGAAATACTACCGGCGGTAAGTATCTGATTGATAATATTTACGTCGAAAATATGACAGAAGATTATCGTGACACATATTGGGATGCACTTGAAATACCGACACTGTCAAAAGACGAAAGCACAGGTTATTATGTTGCCGAAGCACCGTTTACATTGCAGTATCAGGGAACAGACGGACTTACCGGCAATATGTTTATATGGAAGTCATCAGATACAGATGTTCTGAATATAGAAACTAAGAGAATACCCGTAGATGAACTTATTAACTGCGGATATACAGCCGAACAGGTGGCGGCTTATAAAGCTCAGGGCATAACTAACCCGATAGTTGTTCTGGCTTCTCCGCAGAATATAGATAAGGATACAGTTGTAACTGTCACAGCTAAAATGCAGATAGATGATGAACTAAAAACCAAAGAGTTTAAAGTTCTTGTTAAGCAAAACGGTACAGTTGTAACAGGAGATGCTCAAAAAGCAAGAGAGGACGCAGATGCAATTAAATGTGTACGTAATGGAGCAAGTATAACTTCCAATGTGACAATGGAAACATCAGGAAGTATAAACGGCTCAAAAATCACATGGAAAAGCAGTAATGAAAGTGTATTTTCTGCTAACGGTACAGTGTCAAGACCTAATTCCAATGCGGTAACTGTTACTCTTACGGCAAGTGTAAGGTACGGTGAGGCGGTAGAATACAGAACATTTAATGTATCAGTGCAGCCAAGTGCTTCAGGAGGCTCCGGCGGCGGTGGCGGAGGAGGTTCAGTGAAACCTAACAATTCGCATGCTATCAATCTTCCCGGAAACATTACAGGCGTAAATACAACGCAGCCGCCTGCTGAAAATCAGGTAATACCTTCAAATGGCGAGGCATTTACCGATATATACAAGGCTGAATGGGCAAGAGAAGCTATTGAGTATCTGTTCAGCAAGGACGTAATAAACGGTTACGGTGACGGAACCTTTGGCGTTAACGACAATGTTACAAGAGAACAGTTTGTAAGAATGCTGCTCACAGCATTGAATATTAAGCTTACATCAGATAAAGACAGTGAGTTTGCAGATGTTCCCGAAGGGGAATGGTACTCAAATTATGTAAACTCTGCGCTTCAGCTTGGTATTGTATCGGGTATAAGTGATGATATGTTCGGAGTAGGCGAGGAGATTTCAAGGCAGGATATGGCAGTTATGTGTCAGCGAGCTATTGAATTTGTAAAAGGAGTTGAACCAACAGCTGAGCCTGAAGAAACAACAGAGCCGACAGCTGAACCAACAGCCGAGCCTGAAGAAACAACAAAGCCGACAGATGAACCGACAGCTGAGCCTGAGAAAACGGCAGAATCGACAGATAAACCGGAGGTTATACCTGAAATAACCTTCGCAGATAAAAGCAGCATTGCCGCTTACGCTCAAAGAGCGGTGGCTTTAATGGCGCAGTCAGGTTATCTGAGCGGTGACGAAAACGGTAATTTCGCGCCGGAGAAGAGCCTTACAAGAGCTGAAGCGGCAGCAGTATTATACAGAATAATGACAGAAGGAATATAAATATGGACAGTATAAAAAAATTTTATAATGTGTGTGAATTTGGTATTATCGGTGATGGAAAAACGAATAATACGGAAAGCATTGCAAAAGTGATAGATGTAGCAGCATCAAACGGTGGCGGAACAATTTATTTCCCCGCAGGCGAGTATGTTACCGGTACTATCGAATTAAAAAGCAATATGACTCTTTATCTGGACAGCGGATGTGTTATTTTGGGAAGCGACAACCCGTCCGATTATCCGATGATTACGCGTGAAACTCTTAAAGGCTATAACCGAGAGGGACATTCGGGACTGATAAAGGCGCTTAACTGTGAGAATATTACTGTTACAGGCAGAGGTGTAATAGACGGGCGAGGCTATAACTGGTGGGATAATCCTAAAAATGAGCATCGTCCCAGAGCGATACAGCCTATTCTCTGTGACAATGTGCTTATAGAAGGAATTACAGTTAAAAACTCTGCTATGTGGACAGTACACCCGATTTGCTGTAATAATGTTACTATCAGTTCAATTACAATTAAAAATCCCTCCGATTCTCCCAATACGGACGGAATAAATCCCGAAAGCTGTTCAAACGTGCATATATCAAACTGCACTGTTGATGTCGGAGATGACTGCGTAACGCTTAAATCAGGAACGGAAGATGACGATTTACAGAAACAGCACCCGTGTGAAAACATTGTGATTACAAACTGTACCATGCTTAACGGTCACGGCGGAGTTGTAATAGGCAGTGAAATGTCGGGCGGTGTAAAAAATGTTGTAATTTCAAACTGTGTGTTCAGCGGTACCGACAGAGGTATACGAATTAAGACCAGGCGTAAGCGCGGCGGATATATTGAAGATGTTGTGATAAGCAATATTCTTATGGATAAGGTGCTTGTTCCGTTTGTAATAAACGGTTATTATCAGTGCGGCGGAGCAAGCGCCGATGATATGTCGCTTTTTAGCCTTGAAAAGCTTGAGGTGTCTGTCAATACTCCGGTTATACGAAATATAAATATTTCAAATATATCTGCCAAAAATGTTATTGCATCAGCAGGGTATATCTGCGGAATACCTGAAATGCCTGTTGAGGGACTTACCCTCAGCAATTACAATGTTAAAATGGCTGATACTGACGGTGAGCCAAAGGATAAGCCTATTATGGCATTCCATGCGCCTAAAACAAGAGGCGAGGGTATTCATTGTGCAAATATTAAGGATTCAATATTCAGAGATATATCTGTTAAAATTATAAGCGGAAATGGATTTGAACTTGAAAATGCAGATAATATCTTTGTATACGGACTTCGGTCGGAGGGCGGAGAAAAGGCGATAGATATTAAAAACAGTGAAAATGTTCAAATAAATGAATAAAGTATTCGGAGGAATTAAAATGGACAGATTAAAAAGAAGCGAAAAATGTTCTCTTACAGAGCGTGTTATGCAATTCGGAGAGGGTAATTTTCTGCGCGGCTTTGTGGACTGGATGATTGACAGACTGAATAAAGAAAACGGGGGAGATTACGGCGTTGTTCTTGTTCAGCCATTGGATAAGGGTCTTGTTGATATGATAAATGAACAGGACGGTCTTTACAGTCTTTATCTTCGCGGTTTACAAAATGGTGAGCGCGTGGAGGAGACGAGAGTGGTTGAGTGCGTTACGCGCGGAATAAATCCGTTTGCGGATACTGAAGCATTTTTTGACTGCGCGAAAAATCCCGACCTGCGCTTTATCGTTTCAAATACTACCGAAGCGGGCATTGAGTATAAGGCGAACCAAAACCCCGATGATTTTGCAGGACTTACTTTTCCGGGACGTCTTACATTGTTTATGAAAAAACGCTTTGACGAGGGACTTCGCGGCTTTATACTGCTTCCGTGCGAGCTTATCGATAAAAACGGCGATTGCTTAAAGGAGTGCGTACTGAAATATGCAAAGGACTGGAATTACGGCGCTGATTTTGAAAAATGGGTGAACGAGGAAAATCATTTTACAAATACGCTTGTTGACAGAATTGTTACCGGCTATCCGCGTGATACGGCTGCTGAGATGGAAAAGTCGTTCGGCTATCTTGATAACGTAATTGATACTGCCGAGATATTCCATCTGTGGGTTATTGAAGGCGATAAGAAATACGCGGAGGAAATTCCGTTCCATAAGATTGGACTTAATGTATTATGGACAGATGATGTTACTCCGTATAAAAAGCGTAAAGTTCGTATTTTAAACGGAGCGCATACTATGATGGTGCTTGCGGCGCATCTTGCAGGTCTTGAAACAGTAAGGGAAGCTATGGAGGATGAGCTTGTATATTCTTTTATGAAGCAAGGAATATTTGAGGAAATTATTCCTACTCTTGATTTGCCGAAAAGCGAGCTTGAGCAGTTTGCAAATGATGTGATTGAGCGTTTTAAAAATCCGTTTATTAAACATTATTTGTTAAGTATTGCGCTTAATTCTGTTTCTAAATATAAGGTAAGAGTATTGCCGAGCGTACTTCAGTATATAAAGGATAAGGGCAGTGAATCCAAAAGGCTTGTATTCTCTCTTGCGGCTCTGATAGCATTTTACAGAACAGACGCGGCTAATGATGACGCAGATGTAATGGCGTATATGAAAACGGCGTCCGCAAAGGATATTTTATCTAAGACCGAGTATTGGGGCGAGGATTTGTCTTTCCTTTTGCCATCAATTGAAAAATATCTTGATGATATTGAGAAAAATGGAATTAGAGAGGCTATGAAAAAGGTTGTAGACTGATATGAAGCAAATAAAAATTAACGAGCGCGATAATGTAGCGGTTCAGCTCGAAGGAGAACTTAGAGGACATAAAGTTGCGCTTTGTGATATTAAAAAAGGCGATAATATAATAAAATACGGTTATCCGATAGGTCATGCGGAATGTGACATTAAGAAGGGTGAGCATATTCATACGCATAATATCAAGACAAACCTCAGCGGTGTGCTGGAATATGAGTATAAGCCGCAGCGTTATGAAATTCCAAAAACGGAAAACCGTACATTTATGGGCTATCGCCGCAGAAACGGCAAGATTGGTATACGAAATGAAATATGGATTGTAAATACCGTAGGCTGTATAAATAAAACCTCCGAAATACTTGCGCGCGAGGGGAACAGACTGTATGGCGATATGTGTGATGGTATATATAATTTTGTACACCCGTTCGGCTGTTCACAGCTCGGCGATGACCAAAAAACGACACAGCTTATATTAAAAGGACTGGTAAATCACCCTAATGCGGCAGGTGTCCTTGTATTGGGATTAGGCTGCGAGAATAACAATATACCGCTGTTTAAAACGATTCTCGGAGAGTATGACGAGGAGCGTGTGAAATTTATGAGTACGCAGGAGCATGACGATGAGATAGGCGAAGGGCTGCGTCTTATTGCCGAGCTTGCCGACTATGCAGAGTCACAAAAACGCGTGGAATGTAATGCGTCCGAGTTGGTAATCGGACTTAAATGCGGCGGCAGTGACGGCTTTTCAGGTCTTACCGCAAATCCGCTTATAGGACGTTTTTCCGATAAGCTGATAGGAGCAGGCGGAAGCACTGTTCTTACGGAAGTACCCGAAATGTTCGGCGCAGAAACAATATTAATGAACCGTGCGTCAGATGAAACGGTATTTAACAAAACTGTTGCGCTGATAAATAATTTTAAGGATTATTTCACAAGCCATAATCAGGTGGTATATGAAAATCCGTCACCCGGAAATAAAAAAGGCGGCATTACCACACTTGAGGATAAGTCGCTCGGCTGTGTTCAGAAGTCGGGAAGCGCGGATGTTGCCGATGTAATTGAGATAGGAAGCAGTGTAGAAAAACAGGGGTTGAATTTGTTGACGGGACCCGGTAACGATATTGTTGCGGTTACTAACTTAACCGCTTCGGGCTGTCACATGATTTTATTTTCGACGGGACGCGGTACTCCTGTTGGTGCGCCCGTGCCTACAATTAAAATTTCAACAAATTCCGATTTGGCTAAGAGAAAGCCGCATTGGATAGACTTTAATGCAGGTGAGATTATAAACGGGGAAGATTTAACAGACGAGCTGTTTGATTATGTTCTTGAGGTTGCAGGAGGTAAAAAAACCAATAACGAAAAGAATGGATACAGAGAAATTTCTATATTTAAGGACGGAGTTGTATTGTGATGGATTTAAAGGGCAGATGGATTTCGGATTTGGGTAACGGCAGATTTAGAAATCCTGTATTATATGCGGATTATTCAGACCCTGATATAGTAAGGGTAGGCGAGGATTTTTATATGACGGCGTCAAGCTTTACGTTTGTGCCGGGACTTCCTATTTTACATTCAAAGGATTTGGTGAACTGGGAAATTATAAATTATGCCGTAAAGGAGCTTCAACCGATTTATAATAAGCCAAAGCACGGCTGCGGCGTGTGGGCGCCGTCCATACGCTATCATGACGGTAAGTTCTGGATTTATTACGGTGACCCCGACTTAGGTATAATGATGACTAATACCGATGATATTTACGGTGAATGGAGTCCGCTTGTGTGCGTTAAAGAGGCGGTAGGAATTATTGATACATGTCCTTTGTGGGATGATGACGGGAAGGCATATATTGTTCACGGCTATGCAAATAGCAGGTGTGGAATAAAATCAAAGCTTGCAGTATGTGAGATGTCACCGGACGGAACAAAGGTTATAAGTGAGGATACAATTGTTTTTGACGGAACTGTAAGTCATCCGACACTGGAAGGACCTAAATTCTATAAGCGTAACGGCTATTATTATATAATGGCTCCTGCCGGCGGTGTACCGACAGGCTGGGAGGTAGTGTTCCGTTCAAAAAATGTGTATGGACCTTATGAGGACAGAATAGTTTTAAGGCAGGGAAAAACAGACATAAACGGACCGCATCAGGGCGGTTGGGTAGAACTTGAAAACGGCGAAGGTTGGTTTGTACATTTTCAGGATTTAGAGGTATATGGCCGAGTTGTACATATTCAGCCTGTAACGTGGATTAACGACTGGCCTGCAATGGGTGAGAACATTGACAGCGGTCTTTGCGGACAGCCTGTTCTGGAATATAAAAAACCTAATGTGGGAAAAGAATATCCTGTTACGGCAATTGCCGCATCTGATGATTTTTTATCCGATACACTTGGGCTTCAATGGCAGTGGCAGGCAAATAATTGTAAGGAATGGTATTCTCTCACTGAGAATAAAGGCAATTTGAGACTGTATGGTATCGGCGCAAGCGGTGAGGACGCATACATGTGGAACTTACCTAATGTACTTACACAGCTTTGGCAGTCACCTTCCATGATAACAACCGTAAAGGTAAGTATGCCTGAAGGGACAGGCAGAACGCAAGCCGCACTTGGCGTTGAGGGGTTGAAATACGGATATATTGCGCTTAAGGACAATGGAACTGTAATATTTGTGAAAGGTGAAACCAACGGCGGGTCAAAAGCTAAAGAATATATTGCCGCTGATAAGATAATATCGCAGACAAGCGTATATCTCAGGACTGAGGTTAAAGGATACAGAAATGCGATGGAAGCGAAAGTAGTATGCTCATATTCATTAGACGGCAGGTATTTTAATGCATTGGGTGAATTTGATGCCATGCAGGGTAAATGGGTAGGAGCAAAACACGCTGTATTTGTATCAGGAGAAAAGGGCAGTTATGCCGATTTTTCTGATTTTAAAGTTATGTAAACCAATACACAGACCCGTTTTTTGTGAATTTTGCACAAAAAACGGGCTTGTTTTTTTATGCAGTGCAATAATTTGGTGTTTTTAAGCAAAAAATTCAAGGCGGCGGGTGTCTAAAAGGTATAAAATATAATTAAGTGTAATAGAGCATTTTATGGAAAATACACAAAATGCCGTGCAATAATTTAAGGAGGAGAAAAAAATGAAAATGAAAAGGTTTTTAAGTCTTGTTATTTCAATGGTAATGACCATATCGGCATTCAGCGGATTAGCAATGACAAGCGCTTCGGCTGAAGAGGGGGATACTCCGCCGGCAGAAACAACTGAAATATCATGGTTTGCAAAAGCCGGTGACGGCACTCCTATTGAAGGCGTGCCTGATGACGGAACCGCAGATTGTGCTGTTATTGCAGCAAACACAAACCTAATGAGCGGTACAGACTGCGAACTTATAATAATGGGTGAAACCAGATACAAAACCGTAGCGTTTAACGGTACGGATGAGAGCGGAAATAAGGTTGAAACACCCGCAGGACTTACCGGAAGACTTGCAGGAGGAGGTCGAGGCGATGCTGCGGATAACGGAACAACCGGTACAGGACTTAAATTCACTCCTAATGCTGACGGTGTT
>CAJTUY010000038.1 GCA_910579415.1 uncultured Clostridia bacterium
AAGATGAATTTATGGCTAATATTGTACTGCCAAGCGGTGAAACTGTAAGCGATTTTATGAAACCACAAATAGAACAAGCATACATAAACGGAACAGTGCCGAAGATGTTGCCTATGTTGGAGGGATAGAAATTAATAGAAAGGAAACAACTGAATTTTTAAGTAAACTGCTCGTATCCAAAAAACTCACAGGTATGGGGAAATACTATGCAAGTGAAGTTACACTTGATTGGGGCGGTGGTAAAGACAAGGTTAAGCGTGTTGACTTTATACAATTCATTCCACAAAATCAGAGTACAGGCGGCATAGAGAAGGGTGAATTTGTTTTTTATGAGGTTAAGAGCTGCAAGGCAGATTATAACAGTGGTAACGGCTTAACATTTGAAGGCGAAAGGA
Source organism: uncultured Clostridia bacterium (assembly GCA_910579415.1). GTDB lineage: Bacteria > Bacillota > Clostridia > UBA1381 > UBA1381 > Hominilimicola. The sequence continues at coordinate 396 of CAJTUY010000038.1, forward strand.
ACTATATTGTTACCACTATGGAAACATACAAACAAATCATTCACGATAAACCGTGGAATGTAGGAGTGCTTGTGGCGTGTCCCGAACATAGAAAACCTGTGGACGAATTTGAGAATCCTACTCCCATAGATGATAGTTCTGTGGAATGGACCTTGAAAATCGCAACGTCGGCGCACCCACAAGACCGTAAGCGGTCAATGTCGCAGTTATTGTTTTATATGATAAGGTCGGGAAAGTGAGGTACAGGAATGAAAGAACTTATAAATCCTATTGTAATAACCTTGATGAAAGCATTTCCGCAGAGTTTTATAAATTATAATTGTGAATTTATAACAGGCATAGGTGAAAATCAATATTTTCGCCTTAACGATTGTTATACAGAACTTGATATAGCATGCAAGGTACTTGAATGGTTATCGCGGGCGGCGTGCAAGACGCAACTTTCTCATTCTGAAAGAAAAAACAGGGTATTACAAAAAGAAATGCGCGATTGTATAAATAAGTATCTGGGTACTTCGTTTACAGCGGACGAAATGAGGACTATATATAACAAATTAGGCAATGCGTGCGACCACAGAAAAACAATAGCTTTTATTCTCTGTGGATATGATATGAGCATTTTGGAGGAGGAATAAATAATGATTTATGATGTAGATAGCAGAGGAATACATACAGTAAGAGTGACATTACAGAGTAAGGATTTTATAGGTCATTTTACAAGAAAAATTAAAGGAAATGTACACGGTCGTGATATTCTTGACTTTGATTTTGAGAGTGATGATATAGAGGGCGTTTCAAACGATTGCGACCTAAAATATGACGAAGATTATGATTTATATAGCGTAATCCTTAAAAATAATAAAGGTGTTGAATTGCTGCTTGATGGAATGTATGCAGAAGAAATGAACAATATGATAGTCGGTCTTGAAATTATAGACTTTGTACCCGAAAGTGAGGCAGAATAATGAGTGCAGAAGATTTTGAAGGTATAAAACAGCTTGCAAAAGCAAATCACGCTACAAGAGTTGCTAAAACTCCGCAAAGGTTAAAATATGCCATTGAAGAACTTGCCAGAAACGGCATTACACACAAGGTATGCAATGAAACAACGGGTCAGATTAACTGTTACTTAAATGGTACAACCCTTACTTTTTACGCTAGAACAGGCAAAATACAAGGCTATGAAAACCAAAGGGGAATTAAAGCCTTTATAAGAATATGTAGAGCGGAGAGTGAGAAAAAATGAATAAATCAGAGTTATTAGCCGTAGCAAAGCCGATATTGTTTAATACGACTATGGTACAGGCAATATTAGACGGCAGAAAGACGGCAACGCGGCGGATTGTAAAGCAGAACACACAAGCGATTTTAAATTCGCAGTATCACAAAGAACACCCTGAAGTGGAAGACAAAACACTTATAGAAAAGCTATGTGAACCGCCTTACAAGAATAATGATATTCTCTATGTGCGTGAAACGTGGTGTAAAACAGATTGCTTCGGATTGCAAAATGGATATGTATATAGGGCAGATGGCGCAAAAAATGATATTTTTCAAGATACGGGATTTACACCTATATGGCGACCGTCAATACATATGCCGAAAGAGGCGGCGCGGATATTCCTGCATGTTACTGATGTAAGGATAGAACGGTTACAGAATATTATAACAGGTGACTACAAAACACCGTTAAATATCAATGCTGAGGGCTTATATGAGCCTTGTTGCAGATGTACGCACGTCAACGGAGATTGCAAAGATTTTATTGCACAAAATAATTGCAGACTGCTTAATGAATTTAAAGATTTATGGGACAGCACCATAAAGAAAACAGACCTTTACCACTACGGCTGGAATGCCAATCCGTGGGTATGGGTTATTGAATTTGAGAGATTGGAGGTATCAGAATAAAATGGGACTATTAACAACAGACGAACCAAAAACAAATGTAGAAAGGCTTAATAATTTTATCTATGCAAAGGACGGACAGATATATGTTCGTCGGTTTAACGGCAAAAAAGATATGAATATCAATGAAATTGTGAGAAATGTTGCACAATATGGTGATAATACAACCATACTTGACAATATAGCAGATGATGATATTTTTGAAACGCTCATACATTTGGGGGATGGCTATTATTCTACTATATTGCTTGTATCTGCAACACAGGCGGCAGAGATGCGCGGGCAGTTAAAAGAATATGAGAATATAGGCTTAACTCCTAAAAAAATCAAAGATTTACACGCAAAGGTTGTCGACTTAGAGTTAAAACTGCAAGGACACGACAGAGATTTATTCGACGGGCGCGAAAGCGTAATTGATGAAATCGTCGATTACTTGCGAGAATTAGGTTTCACAGAGGCAAGTATGGCGGTAGAGGAATATCGCGAATTATAAGGAGGCTGTCTAATAAAACAAGTTGGACGAGCCGAAAGGAGATAAATAATGGTACATAAAGATTGCTTCGCATATCACAAAAGCAAAGCAGGGTCGGAAAGCTGTAAAGCATTAAAAGTGATAGAATGTGGTAAATGCAAATTTTATAAAAAAGAAAATCCGCAAGCAGTTTCAACATACAAAAATCACCGTACAACACCATATGAAAAAGAGCAGATTATAAAACTGTTTAATAGCGGCAAGACACGTAAACAGATAGCCGATACGGAAGGTATTGGGGTATCGTATGAAATGATATGTAAGATTATAAAGAATTACAGAAGGGGCAGGGAGGTATAACCATTGACAAAGGCAGAACTTGAACAGTATCGCAGTATTGCAACGGAGATTGACGAAATACGGGACAGGCTAAACAAAAATACAGTACACGGTACTGTTACAGGTTCGGACAGTGAGTTTCCGTATGTAAAGCACTGCATATCTGTAGGAGGAGTGGAGGAAACAGAGCGCAGTAAGCGTGATATGCTGCTTATACAGAGATTAGAGCGTCAGAAGAGAGAAATAGAATGTTTTGTACATAACATTCCTGACAGTATCACAAGACGGATATTTACATATCGGTACATAGACGGTAGAGTTAAACCTTCGTGGCAGTGGATTGCGTTTAAGATTGGAGGCGGTAACAGTGCTGACGCAGTAAAGAAACGAGTATACAGGTTTTTAAAAGCTATTGACAAATAAAATATAATATGATATAGTTTAGATAGTAAAGGAGCGGTTTTGACCGTTCCGCAACAGAAGTTTTATTATATGGCTTTATGCCATATGTCGCCTCTTATTTGCGGTAAGGGGCGACTATTTTTTTATGTACTTAACAATTTCTAAGATAATTAACAATTCAACTATCTGTATTATACTGTTTATGTCCATACGCAACACCCCTTTCAGTGAGGTGTCGGAACAGTCGCCACCGCTCCAATATATCAAGGTCACATAGTATAACTATCACCTTTCTACAATATATCATATAATAATATATTTTTCAAGTTATTTTGGAAAATATAAAAGATGTCCCTTTTGTCCCGTTTTTCTATGTTAAAATTTATAATAGGGAATTAAACAATATCCCTAAGCTTTTGGTTTTAGCCGTAGGTGTATTGCCGTGAGGCAATGGGAAATATCTCAACGTATATTGTTGGTGGGGACAGAGGTATGGAGATTAAAATACAGACATTCACAAGTATGGGTGTCTGTTTTTGATATGGCATAGGAGGAAAGAATATGGGGAAAAGGAGATATACGGATAAAGAAAGAGAGTTGGCGTTTGCTGAATATGCAGTTTGCGGTAATTGGCAGGCAGTATCTGAAAAACTAAATATACCCGTAGCAACGCTTAAAACGTGGTGGAAAAACAAACCTCCAGATGATGGGTTCGACGATATTCGCCGAGAAAATAAAATCGGTTTTATTGAGGAGGCAGGAGCAGCTATTGAAAACGGAGTGAGACTGATAAACAGGCGGATTGGGAGAGCATTACAAAAAGAACAGGAACTTGACGAGTTGATAGAAGAAATATTCAGTGATGACGACAGGTCAGCGAAATCAAAACAGGCGGCAATTTCAAAAATTGAGGTTTTGCAGCTCCATAAGCTTAATGAAATCAGTACCGCAGTTGGGACACTATATGATAAACGTGCGCTTGCTAAAGGTGAAAGTACTGAAAATATACGCATATCTGTAAAACTCCCGAAAGAGGTTGAGAAGTATGCAGAATAGCTTGGATTTAGATTTGTCTATGATGTCCGAAAAACAAGAGCGTTTCTTCCTTGCACATAAGCGTTTCATTGCATATGGCGGTGCGCGCGGCGGCGGTAAATCGTGGGCAGTGCGGCATAAAGCTATAATGTTGGCATTACGGTATAACGGAATAAAAATACTGTTCCTGCGCCGTACATATAAGGATTTAGAGCGTAACCACGTTCGAGAGTTAGTGCCAATGCTTAAAAATATAGCAAAATATCACGCACAGGATAAGTATTTTGAATTTCCTAACGGCAGTATTCTTGAAATGGGGTATTGTGCGGCGGAAAGTGACGCACAGCAGTATCAAGGTGTAGAATATGACGTTATATTTTTTGATGAGGCAACACAATTTACAGAACGACAGTTTGCTATGATATATCCTTCTGCGCGCGGTGCAAATGATTTTCCACATCGGATATATTTAACTTGTAACCCAGGAGGTGTTGGACACGAATGGGTAAAACGTCTATTTATAAGTAAACATTATATTAATGGAGAAAATTCTGACGAGTACGAATTTATCTTTGCTAATGTCTTTGACAATAAATCGCTTATGGAAAAAGACCCCGATTATGTCAATATGCTAAATTCGCTGCCTGATGGATTGCGTGAGGCTTGGCGTGACGGTAATTGGGATATGCTTGCAGGACGCTATTTTAACGAGTTTGACCGTTCTATACATATTATAGAGCCATTCAATATACCGAGGCATTGGAAAAGATATAGGGGAATTGACTACGGATTGGACTGTTTGGCTTGCGTGTGGGTAGCTATAGATGAATTAGGTAATTACTATATTTATCGTGAGTATGCAAAATCGGATATGATTATATCAGGTGGAGCAGAGGAAATAAATTCGTTGAGCAGTGATGAAAATGTCGAATATACGGTTGCACCGTCAGACATATGGGCACGGTCACAGGAAAGCGCAAAATGCAAGGCGGATTTGTTTCAGGAGGCAGGGCTGCCGCTTATCAAAGGGAATAATAATCGGGAATCGGGTTGGTTGGCATTAAAAGAGCTTATGAAAATATATGATACTGATAGCGGCAAGGAAAGTAAATTAAAGATATTTTCGAGCTGTGAAAAGCTTATAGAATGTCTGCCAGCATTACAGCGCGACCAGAAACACCCTACAGACTGTATGACTGAGCCGCACGAAATAACGCATTTACCTGACGCATTGAGATATTTTGCGTTGCAATATGTCAGTCCGTCAAGTGAATATAAAAAACCTAAAACAGAGTTGCAGAAATACCGTGACAGGGTATTGAACGGCAAAAAGAAAAGGAGGTGTTATTACTGATGAATATAAGGAAAGTCAAGAGAAAGTGCAGTGTAAGAGGCTGTAAAAATACAGACTGTTTTGCTATTTCAAAAGTTAGAGAGGTGGGAAACAGTGTAATAATCTGTCCGAGCTGCTTAAAAGAGGGAATAGAGGCGATAGACAATTATATTCCTGAATCTAAAAAGGAGCATAAAGAACCGCCGCCATTGTTTTATAACGGCATAGGCAGTCAAGGCAATAATTCCGAAATTCAGGAAGAACAAAAAAGTAATGTAGATACTTCAATTGAAAAAAATGCGCCTGAAATATTTGTTTGCCCTGATTGCGGTAAAGAATATAAAACTAAAGCAGCGTATAGCAAGCATATTATAATGCACGATAGTAAGGAGGACGAATAATGGCTTTAATAAATGTTTTATTATGTATTATTTTGATTCAGTTTGCTATTATTGTATTTCAGGTCGTGTTATACAGGGCAGAACGAAAAGACTTATATAACCGTATTATGTGCGGCAGTATTCAGGAATATATGAACACTATAGATAGAAAGCCGCTATCTTATATAAGCAAGCATAGAAAGGTTATTAATAAATGGCGCGGCAAAGGTGGTGGCATAGAATGAAAATAAGATATTCGCCGCCGCTACAAGGTGTTATTTCAAGTGTTGAGAATATGTTTTCAGGCGCAGAAACAAATAATGCTAACGAAAGAAAGGTTATTGATATTGATGATGAAGGACATCAGCTTTACAAAGAGGATATAATACAAAATTTACTTTCTGATTTGGACAAACGACGCACAGAACGCAGCGGCATTGAAAATCAGTGGAGAATGAACGCTAATTTTCTTATGGGTAATCAATATTGTGAATTTAATCCATATAACCGTGAAATTGAACAGTTAGAGCCTGTATATGATTGGCTTGAAAGAGAAACCTTTAACCAGATAGCGCCGCTGATTGATACAAGGATAGCGAATCTGAAAAAGATTAATTACCGAATGAAAGTAAAGCCGCGGACTAATGAACTTGAAGATTACGCAAAAGCCGAAACTTCAACAACCATATTACAGTATTTACAGACCTCATCAGATTTTGACACAAAGAAAAATACTGCAATACAATGGAATGAGATTTGTGGTAATTGTTTTTGGCTTAACTGGTGGGATAAAAACAAGGGAGAAAAATATGCTACCGAAACCGTTACTGAAATTAGTTCGGACGGCGTAGAAAGAAAATTCGAACAAGCTTTTTATCAAGGTGACCTTGAATACGGTCTTATTACTCCATACGAGGTATACCCTGAAAGTATTTTTAAGCAGACAGTAGAGGCGCAGCGGTCTGTTATTATTGAACAGGTTAAGACAGTTGATGAAATATACGATTTATATGGTATAAAAGTCAATGGAACAGAAGTTAATACTTTTGAATTGACGCCTGTAGTTTCAGGCGGAGGCTATGGATATGAAAACACGGCTATGACGCTTGGAACTCGCAGAATTGATAATGCAGGAAAAATTATAACGTATATGGAAAGACCGTCAAAACACCGTCCTCAGGGAAAAATGATTATTCTTGTCAATGATGAACATATCGTATATTATGGCGACCTCCCATACTCACGCATACCGCTTATACAAATGGTATGCAGAGAAGTGGCAGGTCAATTTTTTGGTAAGAGTGTTATAGAGGATTTAATTCCAAGGCAGCGAGCATATAACGGCTGCCTTAATCGTATTCACGAGTACATTAAGAGAATAGCTATACAAGGTCATTGGGTAGAAGAAGGGGCTGTTGATATAACCGAATTAGAGGAAGAAGGAGCCGCGCCAGGGGCGGTATTGGTATACAGAAAGGGGTCACAACCTCCAGTTCCTATACCTAACGGCAATTTACCAAGCGAAATAATGCAGGAACGTTATAACCTGAAATCAGATATGGAATATGTAGCAGGAGTTTCACAGCTTATGGTAAACGGCGCAACTCCGTCTGGTGTTACCTCGGGTGCGGCAATACAAAATCTTGTTGAGATTGACAACACGCGTCTTTCCTTAACAGGTGACCATATAAGAAACAGTATACGAAAGCTCGCCATAATGTGGCTGGAGCTTTATAAGAAATACGCCAATACGCGACGTATTCTTAATTATGTGGGAAAAAACAGTATAGGCAACGCAATTATATGGTCAAATGAGGATATAAACAGTTATGATGTTGAGTATTTGACAGAGAATGAATTGCTTATGTCGGAAGAGGCGCAAAAGCAGCGCTTTTTTGAGGCGTATAATATGGGGTTGTTTACAGATGGTAGCGGACAGATACCAGAACGCGTAAAACAACGCGCAATTGAGTTTATGAAAATAGGTAATTACACTGAAATAATGAATTTAAATGCCTTGCAGATACAAGCCGCGCAGCGTGAAAATGTATTCTTTGAACAAGGTGTAGTACCGCAGGTATCGGAGTTTGACGACCACGAAATACATATTGATGAACATATGCGTTATATTCTGCAAATGGACTTTCAAATACTAAAAATGCGTAAGAAAGAATACGCTAAGGCACTGGAGGACCATATAAGACTACATAAGCAGGCGGTAGAACAGGAAAAACAACAGAATATGGCAGCGGCAATGATGAATATGCAGTAGCAGAAAGGAGTTAATTATGGATTTTGAACAGGCAAAACAGGCTACACAGGATATGATAGATAATATTGATAATCCTGATACGGAAGAAAACAATGTTGATGAATCGCAGGAGTTACCTGTACAAGATGAGCAGGAACAGTCTGCTGAAAACAATGAGCAATCTCAAATTGATGAGGCGGCTAATATAGCGGAGGCAGCAGCACAGGCGGCGGCAAGCAGTAATCAGCAAAATAATGAGGCACAGCAGCAAATACAGCAGTTAATAGCCGAAAATGAACAGTTAAAGCGTGCAAATACGGAATTACAGGATACTATCACGCAGCAAAGCCAGACGCAGCAGGAAAGCATTATTGAGGAGGCAATGGAAATGCCTGCGCTTGATATGAACGCTCTTGCGTTTGAAGATGAAGAAACCGTAAGGCAGATACAGCAGGACTATGCTAATAAAATGCGTGATTATGTAATGAACGGCATAAAAAAAGAGATTGAACCTGCTGTCGAATATGCAAGGGCAGGAATGAGAGAAAGAGAACGTACAGACGTTATAAACGCATTAAAAGACGTACCAGAGCTTAACGGTATTGAAGGTATGGTACCACAGCTTGACGCTATTATTAAAGCGAATAAAGCTCTTTCGTCTGATGATGTGCCTATGGATGAGAAGTACATAACTGCTTATGCCATAGCAAGGGGCGTAAATTCAATAAATACTCCGCCTCCCGAACCGCCGTCAGACCCGACAGCGTACGAGCTTATGGAGTATTACAATAAAAACCCTGAATTTCAGCAGCTTATAGAAAAAAAGAGGCTGGAGGATATAAAGCAAAGTCAGCAGGTTCCGAATATGTCCGCAAGTAATGGCGCGGTCAATGCGGCACTTAATATACAGGAAAAACCAAAAACTTGGGAGGAAGCTTCCGAGAGAACGCGAGATTTGTTCAGAGAAAAAGATGAATAACAGGAGGATTTTATAATGGGACAGGAACAGAATTTAATAACATATGAAAAAGCACTGAAAGAAAATTATTTACCGGTGTGGAAAAACCAACTTAATATTGAGCCGTCGCCTCTTTTGGCAAAAATAAAAAAGCCTAAGTGCGTGGCGAATAAAATAACCGCATCAGCGCCTATCGGTCTTTCAGGCGGTTTCGGTTTTGGAGAGGAAGGCAGAGCAACACCTCAGGCAGGAAATGTTATGTTTGAACGTTTTACAACTGAGGCAAGGGATATGTATTCCAATGTTGAAATATCAGTTAAAGCGACAAAGCTTACAGGCACAAAAGGAGCTATGGCAAGCGCGTTGGATACAGAAGTACAGGGGTCGTATGCTACAGCAAAATGGAATGTAGGACGCGCGTTGTATGGAAACGGAACGGGCAAACTGACGAATGTTATCGCACAGACTGCAAAGTCAAGAATTGTTGAGGTTACGGACTGTAAGTATATAAAAGAAGGTCTGATTGTAGACTTTTATGCAGACGGCGCACAAACTGTTGATGATGTAAGTGTAACGGGCAGAATTATTGCTGTTTCAAGAGTAAAGAATAATAACGGATATTATGAGGTTATGTTGAGAGTTGAGCCTGATACAGCAATTCCAAAAGGATTTATGACGGTACAGCAGTCATACAACAGGGAAATTACAGGTTTGGGAGCTATTTTTGATGATTCAATTGATAAGGTTTACGGAATTTCCAAGACAGATAATCCGTTTATTAAGCCTATTACTTTTGACGCAAACGATAATATTGACGACGGAGTTATCACAGGCGCATTAAGAGAGGCAGAGGACATAAAGAACTCTAATGTTGATATGCTTTTGTGCGGTAATAAGGCATATGATGAATATGCGAATTATCTGCGTGTAAACAATATGAGAGTTGAGCATAATACACTTACTGGTGGTTTCCAGTCTATTAAATTTGCTTTTGGAAACAGAAATGTTGATATTGTGAATGAAAAATTTGTGCCTGATGATGAAATGTGGGGCGTTGATACAAAGTCGCTTGAATTTCATCAGACAGGTTGGGACTTCGCGCAGGAGCAGAGCGGCGGAATATTTAATCTGGTGGACGGTAAAAGTACATACAGAGCACTGCTTACAAATTACGGTGACTTGATTTGCTCAAATCCTGGCGGACTTGTACGAATTTATAATTGTATTTAATTAAGCTGCGGAGCGGATATATTCCGCTCCGCATTTAGTATATTGCCGACATTACGAAACCTGCTGAATTTTTTGAAATGGCGGTGAAATAATGAATATAAGAGAAATATATGAGAAGGTTAGTCTTAGAGTGCCGCTTGAACAACGACGTTTTTTTAATTACTTTAATGATACAATAGCAGAACTTGACGCGCTGTATCCAGAATATTTATGCGAACGTGGAAAACACTATATTCCTATGCACGACTTATCAGACGAGTATATTGTACGTCCGCTGTATGGAGCTGCTATTGTAGACAATATTTTATTTTTAAGCGGCTATGATAAAGACGGCACGTTTAAAAGTGAATTTATGCGTAAGGCAAAAGAGGCATATTTAAATTATTGGCGTGACGGCGCGCACCATAAGCATATAAAGAGAGCGAGGTGGTAGCTAATGTTCGATAGCGGAATAAGCGCGAGAGATTTAATTGAAAACATAAAAGGTGAGGTTGATGTAGCTCTGCCTATTCCAAACGCCTCATATGTTATGTGGCTTAACAGTCTGGAGTATATGTTGTACAGCTCCGTAATAAAGGAGCAAAAGAAGATAAGCTTGAATCATTATCAGGGTGATACAATAATCCTTTCAGAACTGCCTATATTGTCTAATGAAGCACAAATAAGATTTGACGATATATATACGGTATATGCCGATAGTGTGCAGCTTATAAAAACCAATGTTGCGAGCGGAAGAATATTTCCGAATTGCTATTATAAGTCTGATAATGATATGATTATTAATACAGATAATAAGCCTGAACAGATTGAAATTATTTATTTCATAAAACCATTACTTAAAACAGTAAATGATAAAGACGAGGTTCAGGGCGGAAACGTTATGCTACCGATAGAGTTTATCGAGATTGCAAAATCAAAGCTAAGGGCAGAGGCATATATGATTGAAAATGAATATACTCCTGCTGCCAATTGGATAAACAATTATAATATTTTACTTGAAAATTTTAAACAGTGGTTAACTGATAAAGCGGCACAGTTTGGAATGTAGGAGGCGGCAAATGGCTAAAAAGAAAAATGATGAATTACAATACGGGCAAATGCCGCTGCCGCAAGCTCAAAATTCTTCTACGCGTCTAAAAGTGAATTGGAGCGGCTTAAACAAACGACAAGTTATAGATACGGGAGTTTTATCAATGGAAAATAATATTTCCACTATGGAAGCTCCGTATCTAACCCCGTCGCAGCAGCGCAGAAATATTCTTGACGGTTATAATTATCCAATATCAATGTTTGGCTTTGATGGATTTCTTGTAGTTATATACCGCGAGAGCAGCAAGGTAAAACTGGACTATATTGTACTTAACAAAAATGGTACAGGTGTGAGGGATATATACACTGGATTGGTAAAGACGGGTGTTGATAGTGATACCGACGTTATTCAACGTAGTATGGTACAATTTAATGTATATGAAAGCGCTGTTGATGTTCTTGACGGTGAATATGTTAAAAAATTGCTATTGTTTCCCGATAAGGTATCAATGTATATGAAAATAGTGTCAGTTAGTGAAAATCCAAATAGCTTGTATGAAAAGGGAGAAATAACGGCACTGGACGTTATGTATTGTTTTGTATCAGGAACGAACAAAAGGTATTATGTGTGGAGAGGTGAGGAATTTGAACAGATTGGGGGAAGTAATTACTTTTCGCTTGACAGCCTTGATGTTGTAGTAAAAAATTATTATAATGACGGTTACGAAAAATCAAGTGATAAGAATTATAACGACGGTTACAAAAGAATAGATAAAAATTATTATAATGATGGATTTAAGCCTACCGAATATACTGAATTTTATGACGGATATGCAAGAATAACAAGCGGAACATATGATAGCGAGGACGACACAGTATATTTTGAACGTATTGGAGACTATTCTCCATACACGTATATAGTTGCCGTATTGGAAGATGGCGATAGCCTAAGAGGATTGTACAGGAGACCTCTAAGTCCTTTAAGCAAGATAACAAATACTACTTTTTATGAACGCAGCGGAATGTCGTATCCTTACACATATACGGTTGTTAAAGACCTTGATTACGGCAGGAATGTAAGTAATTATTATGAGAAAGCTCAGAGTTCACAATATCCTATTACCAATACTACATTGTATAAGAGAACGCCTAATAAGTACCCGTATGAATACACAAAGGTTACTGGATTGGAATATGGAGATAATATCAGCACGTATTATGAAAAAGTTTCAGATAAGGAAATAGAAAAAAAGGCATATTATAAGCGCAGCGGGTCATTAAAACCATATACATATACCGCTGTCAGCGGTCTTGATTATGGCGACAGTGTATCTAAATATTATATAAAAACAGATGATTATTCTCCGCCTGAGGGCAGCAGTACAAATTGCTATTGGAAAAATTCATTTAATAATGATTGCTACAGATATTCTAATGATACTGGCGAGGGAAAAGGCGGTTTTGCTGTGGCAATACCGCCCGCATTTCCGAATTTAAAGTATGCGGCGGTTCATTTGTCGCGGCTTTTTGGAGTTGATAATGACAGGGTGCACGTTTCAGGCTTTAATGATTATTCGAACTGGAATTTAGATACGGCGACAGAAAGCAATGAGAGTAACGCTTGGTGTAGTGCAGCGCAGTCGAATACAAAGGCGAACGGCGAATTTACAGGGTTAACTGTATATGATAATCACGTCGTATGTTTCAAACACGATTTTATGCACGAAATATACAATAATAAAAACCCATTCAGACTTGTTGATATATATGCGGAAGGTACTATTGATAATCGCAGCATACAGGAAGTAGACGGAAAATTAATATTTGTTTCCGATGATGAAGTGAAAGTATATACAGGCTCTAATCCGCGTGTGATTGGATATTATCTTGGGATTGATACGTTTACAGCGGCAGTTTCGGGTTCTGACGGCAGAAATTATTATTTGTATTGTGAAGATGATAGCGATAATAAATATTTGTTTGTATATGATACTTTTGTGGGTCAATGGTCTGAACAAACAGTTGATTTTTCGGTGATAGGCTTTACTCATAATAAAAATGGTATGTTTATGCTTACTGACGGCGGAACAGTCTATAAAATGGACACTGGAAAATATAATATTGACTGGAGTTTTGAGACAGATATATCGACGGCACTTACATCTTCGTCGTCCAGCTCGTATCAAACAGTAAATATAAAGCATATTTCAAAGTTTCAAATGCTTGCTTATATTGAAGGGGATATGAAAATATACGCGCTTTATGATAATGAAGTATTTGACAGCGAAACATCACAGTTGCTGTATGACAGTAACGGTAAAACAGGTATGCAGCCGATACGGTTAAAGCCTCGTATGACTGCAAATTACAGCTTTAAACTGCATTTCGAAGGACACGGATATGTACGATTATATGAAATGGAATTAAGAGTTGTGGCAGGGGGTGAATTATATGTTTGATTTGTCAGGTATAAGCAAAATGAATTATAAAGAACTGAGAAATGCTGTGCAGGAGTTATACGACAGTTATATAAAACTGAAACGTCTTGTTGAGGATAGCTTGGATAATATAGACGAAAGTAATCTTGCAACTGCTTTTCGGAAAAAACTTAATAATCACGCTTCTACACTGAAAATTACTGCTGAAAGTATAGAAAGCCGAGTTTCTTATGAAGATTTAGAAAATAATCTTAGTAAATATTCAACCATACAACAGACTGCGGAGCAGATTTCAGCGACCGTAGCACAAAATCAGGAGTATACAGACGGAACGGCGGAAAAATTATCTTCATCATTTACTATGACTGCCGATAGAATTTCAACAAACGTTGTAAAGGTCAAGCGAGATACAACAAGATTATATTCGAGCGTCAATCAAACGGCAGAGGCTTTGGAAAGTATTGTCGGAAAGGATATTAAAGCCCGTTTTGAAAAAGATGTAATGCCAACAGAAAAGAATACAACAGACGTGGAAAAAGAAAAGATTTGCAAATACGGCGGCAGATTGTATTATTTTAACCAGATAACGCAGAGTTGGCGCGAATATACAGAAGGCGGAGTAAATTCAGCGTTCAAACAAACCGCAGACGGTTTTGAGTTGAACGGCTGTGTCAGTATAAGCGGAGATTTGATTACAAGCGGGACAATAACGGGTACAGATATACAAGGCGGACAGTTTTATAATGCAAATAAAACAACACGCTTAGAATTGGGAATGGACGGAAATCTGGGTGATTTGCGTCTGTATAGAGTAAGTGGAGATAAAGAAATATTTGCAGTTTTTGATAACGGAACCAATGTATTATTGAAGGCTTTTGAACATCCGATTTTATCTGTAGGAGAAACCAGAACGGTCCGTCCAAGCGGTACTTGGGATTTTTCTTCTTGCAATGTGGTGGGATTGCCTCAGTCAGTAAGTGAATAAGGAGTGGTAAATGTGAAGATTGTTTTTAAAGATGGCACTAAAAAAGAATGTTATAATCCTATTGAATCAATGTTATTTAAAAATACAGAAAGAGCCGCTTGGCTCTTTTCTTTTAATATGAATGTAAATTCAGCAGAAGCGGAACGTATATTGACACAGGAAAATATATCTAAAATACGATTAGAAAATGTTGACGGTACGCAAGGATATTTATCTTGCGGATATGATATGGTAAATAGCGTATCTATAGAATATTCAGATTGTGGCGCTGTGACAACTGTGCAACTTAAAAGGGGTATAAAAAATGATGAAGGAATTTGAAAGAACTACAGACGGCTTTAATTATGTGTTTGAAGGTGTAATTCCTGCAGGTGAAACAGTGTTTTTTAAAATGCCTGTTATATCTGCAAATAAGCGCGGTGTAAACGATATAGGTTGGCAGTGTGACGGTGATGATGTAAAAATTTACGGAACACTTTCTCAACGCCCTGAAAAAACGCTGATGTGGTCGGAAATAAAAAAGAATTATGTTGTTAATAAAACGGTTTCGGCAATAAAGGTTATAAATAATGATGAAGTTGATTGTAATATTTGTATGCGTGTAATTCTAAATTAGGCGGTGATGAAATGAAAGACAATGTAAGTTATCAAAAAACTGATTTTGGAGCGGAATCGCCAGACTTAAGTGAATTTGTATTAAAAACGCTGAAAATTGCGGGGATTGCTTTAAAAAGAGATATAACAGTTGAAGAATTACAAAAGGCTTTAAGTGTGCCGTCTAAGGTTTCGCAGCTCATTAATGATTTAGAATTTATAAATAAAGAAACATTTGACGAAGAAACAAATGCGCGTTTACAACAGGATAAGGAATTACAGGACAGTATTGACAATTTATTGTATGACATTGAAGAAATTCATAAAAGCCTTATCAAAGAGGAAGGCGAACGCCGAACGAATGATAATATTATGCTTGGGCATATAGAAATGCTGCTTGCAATAGCACATACCCACCATAATAAAGAAATTCTTGATACTATTACTGATGAAAAAATTAAAATATGGGATAGTATTTTAGAATTTGATAATCAAATTGATATGAGTGATTATAAGCACTATATCAATCAAATTTTATATGGCAATATAAATCAGTTCCGCGATATATACAGTGCGCTTGGTGTAAAACAATATGACGGCGGTTTATTTGGAATGGAGTATGAGGGCGGCGCACATTTGGACGGAGGCAGTTTTAACGATACTGAAATAAGGCGGGTTATAGACGAGGGTGATTTTACACCGCGCTCAGTGGTTTCTCCGCTTACAGAGAGAGTAACGGAGCTTGAAACAATGTTTGGACTGTTGGAAAGTGAACTTGATAAAATAAACGGAGAGGAGATTTGATATGTCAAAAGATATAATGCAGGCAATGAGAGGGCGGAAAGAGGAGTTGCCGCAGTTGTTGCCTGGGCAATTTGGATTTTGTATTGATACTGATGAGGTCTTTATCGGAAATGGTGACGGTAACGCTAATATTCAGATGGGGGCAAAGGGTGAAAAAGGCGATAAGGGAGATAAAGGCGAAAAAGGTGATACAGGAGAAGTAAATACAGAGGAGGCGTTTAATTCGCCCGATTTTACGGGTATACCGACTGCTCCGACCGCTCCTGTCGGCACAGCGACACAACAGATAGCCACAACTAGATTTGTGGCAAATTTGCTTGATGTTACAGATAGGGCAATAGACAGCGTTTGCAAAGAACTTTTTCCTACAGTAATGATTGGGTCATATCCAAAATGTGACCGTGTAGAATGTAACGTGACGACTATAGGTAATAATGATGGAATAAATGATGTATATGTGGATATTCCATATATACCTGCCCTAACAATAAGTAAGAATGACTTATTAACAATTGAGTATGAAGGTTCTGACGATGAGCTTTATGAAGAAGCTAGTGTATTACCTATCAAGTCGGTGCAAAGACGTTGTAATACAGACGGTGACGGTTACGGTTATTTAACAAGATGTGGTTGGCGGCTTTGTGTAACGCCGCGCACTGGCGAGCTTATCGACACCATAAATGATGAAAGCAGGTTTATTTCGATATTTGCCCCTGAGCCGACGGAATATCTCGGCAACTTGATTTCAGACGCAGACATACAGGTAGGAGGACTGTTTACGATAGAGAATATGTTATCAACATCTATCGGGTCGCCACATCTGAATGAGTTCGTGCTTTATGTCAATGATGAGGTGGGCTATCTTATAGACAGACAAATACCTGCTAATAGCGTTTGTATGTGTGTTTTAACCCGTCACCCTAAAACAGGTGTTGACCATTATGACGGAAGTATAACCGTGATAAAAGAAACTAGGTGACAGTCGTGACGATAGTTGAGAAATGGCGGCTAATGCTGTCATCGTTTGCGGACATCAAGGCGGCAACAATTGAAAAAGGCGGTAATATTAGCGGCGGTTTGACGGCATATGCAAAGGGTGTCAGGTCGATATATTCATCAGATGAGTATGCTCCAAAATATAACTACCCTGTAGGATTTTTTTTGAAACTGGATACTTGTGAAAAGGTCAAAGAGGAAATCAGACAGGCGATTACTGACGGCGGTGTGGAGTGCGGTACAGATGTACCGTTATCGCAGTACGGCGACAAAATACGTCAGCTTGGAATAGAACTTGAAATTATATCGTTTGACATTGACATAGGTGAATACAGCGATACATTCACAACACAGTTACAGGCAAGAGGCGGTACGCCTCCTTACAGGTGGAAGAGGCTCTATGGAGGCGGCGGACTTGAATTGTCGGCGGACGGTATGTTGAGCGGTAATGTTGCCGTTGGTGACGGTATGTACAAGATGTGTGTACAGGTTACTGACTCTACAGGCAAGCAGATACAAAAAGAAGGTTGGATAACCGCGCATCATAAGACGCTGCTCTTTGTGAGGCGCAGCGGAAACACATTTGAGTATGACGGCAAGCCGCACAGTCTGGAAATTGTATGTTACAACTATCCTGAAGTGCAGGTAACGTCATTATTGTACGGAGGCAAAAAGGCAGACGGAGTAACAGAACGTGGGCAATATATGGTGGAAATCGGTTCTGTAAGCAATGTTCCGAAAGGGTATTACAGAGTAGATTATAATTACCATTCTACAATTACAATTGTATAGGGGGCGGAAATGATTAAATACATAATAATTTTAATTATCGGAGTATTGATTATATTGGCATTACTGCCGAGCTACATAAGAATTAAAGGTCACAGCATGTATCCGACGCTGCGTGACAGAGGGATATACCGTGTTATAACGCGTCCGTTCGTGAAGGAATATAAACGCGGTGATATTGTTGTTATATATGTGCAGGGTATTATACCGTATACCAAGCGTATTATTGCCGTTGGAGGCGATAAATTACGTGTTACATACAAAGGCAAGGTATACATTAACGGCAGAGAGATACAGGAACCGTATGTATTGCCGAAAAATTACGGCGGAAAGAGTGTTAATGTAGTAGTGCCTGACGGGTGTTATTTCGTTATGGGTGACAACCGACGGGCAAGCACGGACAGCCGTGATTTCGGCGCAGTGGAACGGTGGCAGATGTTGGGTAAAGTAATTTTGAAGGAGCGTGGGAAATGTCAACAGAAATAGTAGTAGCAGGATTGTCCCTGCTCGGAACTTTAGGCGGTTCAATTATCGGTATTCTTACAGCTAATCAGCTAACAAAATACCGAATTGAGCAACTTGAAGAAAAGGTAAATAAGCATAATAATCT
>CAJTUY010000039.1 GCA_910579415.1 uncultured Clostridia bacterium
GCTCGCTACAACTTGTTTCACAAGTTGTTGACCTTACCTTTCCGGCGCATCGCGGTGTGTCATTTTCGGCTGTAAGTCCATAGGCGTCCTGCCATCAAGCGGCTTTATAAAGTCAATACGATTTGCCGCCGCCATTGTCTTATAGTTAAGCTGTCTTTGCCAAGCCTTTGTTGTAGGCGCAAACTTAAAACCGTTCTGCTTCAGCATTGCTCTGTGTTCATCAGACGGCTTTTCCTCAAACATAAGCTGTAAACGGTTATTTGCAAGATTTACAATAGCTTCGCCGCCTGCAAACTGCCAGCCCTTAAACATTGTTTCAGGTCTGTTCTCCAGACGGTCAATGTTCGCCTTAATTCTGCCGATTTTCTCATAATTATCCTTAAAGAATTTTCCCAGATACGGTGCTGTCTGATAACCGTTCACACGCTCGTCAAGTTTTACCGCTTCCGCATAGTCAATGCCCTCAAAGCCGACTGTTGTACCTTTTTCCTTGTAAAAGTCATTTACTGCCTGCATATATGCGGTGTTGTTTTCAAAATGCGCTAAGTTCTCCTTTAACATATTAACCGCCATAGGGTCGTTTGCGCTGATTATATTGTTGTATGCCATAATTTTTTACCTCCATTAAATTTTTGCATAAAAAAATTGCCACCGTTTAATAGTGGCAACTTTACATTTTGACTAAAATTCGCTGTTGTCTGTTATCTTATCATCAAAGAGAATACGGATATAATCTCTCGCACCGTAAAGTATGCGTGATATATATACATATTCTTTATCTGTTTTGTAAAATACTATGTACTTTCCGCTGACCAAATAACGGTAATCAGTCGCTATATTTATTTTAGCGGAAAGAGATGCGCCCATTTCAGGCGAGGTTTCAAGTAAAGTGTAATCATCTATTATTTGATTTATTACTCGGTTAGCGGCAATGGGATTGCTTAAATCATCACTGATGTATGCTTTTATTTCCTGCAAATCACTTATTGCCAATGGGGATAATTTTATTTTTGCCATTATTAAACCCCCAATATTTCCTTTACATCGGCAGCGTCAACCCAACCATCCTTTTTTGCGGCTTGTTCTGCTTCTGACAGCTTTGACATAAGTTTAATTTTTGCCTGTGTTCTCTCATATTCGTCCATATCAATGATTGCATATCTGCCTCTGCCGTTCTTCGTCAAAAAAACAGGCGAATCAATACTAATATCTTTCAAAACATCTGTGTAGTTCCTTAAATCCGAAACAGGTCTTATGTTTGGCATAACAATTCCTCCTTGTATTCTTTTATATTTTTGCTGTAATTATTATACCATAATATCTCACAAAATACAACAGCAAATTTTAAGTTCCTAACATTTCTTTAACAATTCTGTCCGCGCCCTTGATAAGTCCGACAAGCACAAGCATATTGAAAATCACTTCACCGATATATTTCCATATCATTGTTATCGTTGTAATAGATGTATCAATATGGGGCGTACTTGCGCTTGCAAATGCCGAGAATATTATACAGGCAAGCACGATTACCGCGCCCTCCAAGCATACTCCGACATATGACTTTATAAATGTTCTGCCCATCTGTGATGTACCCTCGCCCGCAAATGACGAAAGCGGTACAGGGGCAAGTGCTGTATACATATACAACTTGAAAAATCGTCCGTACACGCTCATTATCATAATAAATGACAGCACCGTTATAAACAGACTGCCGAGTATTGTAACAAGCCATAACGGGATACTTGCCCAAAAGCCTGCGTCCTCGACTGCGGTTTCAATTGCTGCGGGTAGCGTTACCGCCGCGCCGCCGATACCACCAAGACTTCCGGCGATTTTTTCTACCACACCGCCGCATATCTTGTATATAACCGTCATAAGGTCAAGCGCGTATGTAATCGCTACCTTTGCCGCAACAAAGCGGATAAAGTGTTTCAATGCGTATTCGGGACGCTGAAAATCCCTGAAATTTGCGGTTGATTTGAATATGCTCATAGCAAAAAAGAGGATAAGCAGGGCGTATCCGATAGCCTGTAATCCTCCGTTTATTGTAGTTACGATACTCCATATTGCACCGCCCTTAAAGTTCTGCGGCGAGGTAGTTATAAGCGACCATATTTCGGTCATTTTATCATTCCAAGTACCGAACACATTTTCCAAGTTCGCCACTATCCAATTATCTGACAATAGTTTTCACCTCCGTATGCAAAAAGAGCAACCAATCTAACAAGATTGATTGCTCTTATGCCAATTTTCTATTTATCTTTCCGGCTCGTTTTTCTGTCTTTTCTTTTCTCTTGAAATATCAAGAAGCTGTACCACTCGTTTTTGTATATGCTCCTCAAGCACGGTAATTCTCCATTCAGGGAGATTTATACTTGAATGACGCTTGAATTTGAAATCTATCAGCCGCCTTAATTGCGCTGTCTGAGTCTTTCCCATAACCTCCGCGCATACGTCCTCAAACGATACTCCGTATGGAGTGCTACGCGTTTTAGCATAGCTGTCCAAATTTTCAAAATCTTCCTTTGTCGCAAAGTTAAACAGCGATAATCCGTTATCGAATATCGGAGCAGGCGCGGTTATCTTTCCGCTTCTGTTATCACGAAGCACACCGAAGTTTCCGAAGTGTCTGTCCTCGTTATATATTACAGCGTCAAATACAAGCATACTCTTTATCTGTTCAAGATAATCCTTGCCGAGCTTGCCGTAATATTCAAGGCAAGCCTTTAAGCCGCCATCTCTTACAAGCCGTCCTATCGGAATGTATGATGTATCTATATCCGTAAACAGTTTGCATTTTGAGGCAAGAATACCTTTCCAATTTTCAAGGTCATAATGCACCGCGTTAAGTCCCATAGCTTCCGCTATCTGACACGCATAGTATTCACTGTACGGCTCGTTACCCGTATTTGACGCGCCTGTTGTGCCGCCTTTATACAGATAAATACCGTCGTTTTCAATAAACCGCCAGCCTTTGGGGAGCATACCATTTGTTGTGAGTTCGGGCGAGGTAGTAAATGCTTCGTTGCTGTGTCCTACGCCTGTATATGCAACAAGAGATAATATTTCGGAAAATTTATTCTCATACAGGTTATACTGCTCATATGTTCCGTCAAAGCCCTGCGGCACTACCCAATAGCTGTCGTTTAACGATAAGCCTTTGCAAACGTCAATAATGCCCTGTGTATCATTTGCCGATAAACCGAGCGTTTTCAAGATTTCATTTACAAACATACGGTTTTTCGGGATTACGCGCTTTTCAAGCCATTTCAAAATGCCCTGCGGTGTAATATTCAGGTCAAGCGGAAATAACTGTTTTTTATTGTCTGCAACTGATATTATTTCAGCAGAAAGTCCCTCCAAACCGCGTTTTTCAAGAGAAAAGGTGATAAGTGTATCGTTGTATATTCTTAATTCGTAATTCTGCAACATAATATCACCTGCTTTCCTTTAATATGCCTTTATTCTATCAAAACAAGAGTGAAAAGTCAAGGTATTACGCGGTTTACAGTATAAGGTCAAGAATATCCTTTGCAAATGCGATAATAACACCGCCGAAGAATGTCAAAAAGCCGTTTGCTCTCTGTGATGCGTCGTGAGATTTCAGCGACAGACCGATTTGTACGATACCAAAACCGAGTAAAATCATTCCGATTGCCTTGATTGCCGAGAATATGAATGTTGACAGTCCGTTAATCGCCGCAAGCGGGTCATCTGCAAATACGGGTGTTGCGAATGACAGCATAAGCAGTATTGTCATCAGCGCGTATTTTGTAATACGCAAGCCCTTTTTTGATTTCTCAATTTTTTTCATTGTCTTTTTCATTTCTGTTTTCGTCCTCCAATTCAATATACTTTAAGTTGTTAATATCCGATACGCTTATATCGTCTATCAGATATTTATTGTCTTTGCTGTGTTTGTACGGGGTTGCACCTCCGTCCTCCGTCAGCTTAATGTTCGGGTGGGATAGTATGTCAAACTTCTTATCCATTATAGGCTTTTCGCCGCGAATAAAAATAAGGGCGTTTGAGTTATCCAACAGACGTACCTCGTCCAATGTCAATAACTCACGCCCTGCGTTCTGATAATTTGTATTGCTGCTTCCGTTCCGTCCTTTTGTAATTCCGCGCGTCCGTGTATCGATTGTTTCCTTGCCGAGCATTTTTGAGATGTATTCGTGCGTACTCTGCTCATTACCGCCGAGATATAAAAAAGTGTCGCAGTTTCCTACGACACTTTCCCAACTATCCTTAAATAAAGCCTTTAACTGCGCCATATTCTGAATGATGATTGATACAGATATTCGGCGCGAGCGCATAGTCGCAAGTACCCGTTCAAAGTTATCGGGCAATGCCACATTAGCGAACTCGTCCATTACAAAATGTACGGGTATGGGCAGCTCTCCGCCGTGTTTGTGGTCTGCTCTGTAATACAATTCCTGAAATGCCTGAGTATAAAGCATACCGACAAGATAGTTAAATGAATTGTCATTGTCGGGTATTACGCAAAATACGGCTTTTTTCCTTTCGCCAAGAGTGCCTATATCAAGATTATCATATGAGGTCATCTTTGCAATTTCGGGTAGATTAAAAGCCGCAAGCCTTACCGCTGCGGAAATAAGTATCGACTTCGCGGTTTTGCCTGACGCTTGCTTAAATATTTTCCATTGCTTTACCGCAATATGTTCGGGGTATCTTTCTTCAAGCGCTTCAAACAGTATATCTACGGGGGATTGGAATGTTTCGTCCTCCTCCATAGCAGCCGCATTTTCAATCAAGAACATCATTGTTTCAAAATTCTGTTCCTCCGGCGGCGCTTCGTGCAGAAGATAAAGCATTAACGCTGTGTCAAGCGCGATTTCGCTCTTTTCCCAAAACGGGTCTGACTGCTGCGCGTTCTTTGGTGTGGTATTCTGTATCAGGTTTGATATTAGCTTTACTACATCTTCATCAGTGCGGATATATGTAAATGGATTGTATCCATCTGAATCCGACGGATTGATAAGATTAAACACCTTAACATCATATCCGCGTTGCAGCAATAGCGGCGCTGTCGCTCTTAACATTTCGCCCTTCGGGTCGGCTATAACGAATGAGGTGTTGCACTGCATAATGTTCGGCTTCGCATAAAAGCGCGTTTTTCCTGCGCCACTGCCTCCGACTATAAGCACGTTTAGATTTCGTCTGTGACTTTTTGCATTTAGGCTTAGTGCCAAGCTCTGCGACAATATGAGATTTTTTAATTTGTGCTTTCTGTCTGTGTATTTCCTTGCAATGCTCGAAACATTACCCCATTTAGCCGAGCCGTGTTCTTCGCCCGGTCTGCGGTTTTCGCTTGAAGTGAAATATATACCCACACCGCAAGCGTAGAGAAACAAAAAAACGAATATGGCTTTTAGGCTATACTCGTTTAGATGTAAATAGAACGGTTGATTAAGGCTTGCAGTCAAAAGCGGAAGCATATCAAACAGTTTTAATTCCGTACTGTAACACATAGCTACCTTTAACGCAAGCCATATCACAACAGGGATAAGCAGTACAAACATAATTATCATATT
This sequence comes from uncultured Clostridia bacterium, assembly GCA_910579415.1. Lineage (GTDB taxonomy): Bacteria > Bacillota > Clostridia > UBA1381 > UBA1381 > Hominilimicola. The sequence goes on from CAJTUY010000039.1 coordinate 5,559, forward strand.
CTTTCTGCTGTCTTGTCTGTTCAACTGCTATCACACCTCGGTTGCATAGGCGAGCAGCAAGCGTTATCATCGCTTGCGACCAGCCATTTCTGTGTAAAAAATTTCATTGAAATCAACTCCTTACAAACAAAAAAACGGCTGTTTATTTTTATGTAAACAACCGTTATTTATCTAATATTTTTTCTTTTAATTGTTTTATCTTTTCCGTATCTACAAAGTGTGTTGCATATTGTTTTTCAATATCAGAATTGCCGCTTTTAGAAAATCGCAAAGATATAACAGGTTTGTGTCCCTGTCCATTTTTCTTTTTTACACCCATTGTTTATAAAAGCAGAATGATGATTTCCAACCATTTCCTGCTACATATGTCCGCATTTCGTACAATGCAAACGATAGTGTTTTAAGGTTACCGTTACAGCGCTTTTCAAGATACGGAATTTTACCGAAACGCCAATCATCATATACTTTCCTTGATATGATACCGCAGTCCATAAGAGTGTCTACAGGCGTTGCATAACCGCGCCTGTTTCTTTGCTGATACATAGAATTATGTATAGCCCTACTCAATTCTTGTCTGTTAATTATTATCACCCTTTATCATTTATACCGTTTCGCTGCTGTTTCCAATGCTATAAAATCATTACATCTTTTTGCGAGAGAGGTTTTATTTCCGTTTTGAATTTTGTGTTTATACACATTCAACGCATTTTTTCGGATTTTTTCCTGTATGGATTTTATAAAACGATATTCTGAACGAAGTAAATTGCGATAGCTCAGATTGCACTCCTTATTTATATCAATATACTTACATTGATTATATGGTACGGGAAACATATTATTAAGGTTTATTACCGCATAAGTCTTTACTTTTATAAAGTCAAGGCTTTCCTGCATTTTCTTATGCTTATTCTTGAAAGAAGATAGCGGAGCAAAATAATCAATATCATTAATATGTAATATAACGCCTATGTATTTACGTTCATTGTCCTGCCCCTTTTTCTTATTGTGAAATAAGTGCGGCGCATATGGCAGCAAATAATTTATGTATTTGCTGTTTACTTCATAAAATTTTATATTATCCATATATAATACTCCCCATAAAACGAACAAGGGCAAGCCTACGCTTGCCCCCGCTGTTACGCTCGCATTTTTGAGCAGCGAAACGCTCGCTTATAACTTTCTTGATTAGAGCCAAGAGAAGCTCACTTAATAACTTTCTCATTTTAGGGCTGAGATACACCCGCTGTTAGTATGTGTAATTACATACTTTTTACTATAATTATTATATGCTATTTTTTATAAGAAGTCAATAGCAGATACAATTATTTTACCCAAGTTTCAGTTTTATCCAAAGAAGTGGCTTTATGAGCATTCGCCGCTTCATTTATCTCGAAAAAGTACCACTTACTGCTGTCTGTTACATCTGTAAAGCGATTGAGTTTTGTAAAGTTATCTTTTACAAATTCCTTGTCCGCTGTTCTGCCCGTTGCACGGTTTACCACTGTAACAACCTCGGCGCGCGTAATCTTGTTATCACCTCGGAATGAGCCATCACTGTATCCGTTGAGCCAGCCGATATTTTTAGCGTATGCAATATCGTCATACGCCCAATATTTCTTGCTTACATCAGTATATTTTACTGTGTAGCCGCCTTTTTTAACCTCATTGAACTGCGAATAATAGCGTACCGACATAGCGACAAATTCTGCTCTTGTAACAGGCGCGTCAGGCTTGAATGTACCGTCATTGTATCCCTCAATCACCTTGTATTTTGCAAGATAGCCGATATAGTCCGCATACCAACCATTTTTGTCAATATCAGCAAATGACGATTTACCGCTTATCTTTTCGCCTTTTTCCTCTGCGATAAGTCTTGCGAATATAGCCGCCGCTTCTGCTCTTGACATATCGCCATCGGGAAGGAATGTACCGTCGGGATAACCTACGATATATGCTTTATGCACCGACAGCGGCATAATAAGCTGTCCGTTTGCGTCTGTCTTACCATTTACGGAATTGTCCTTGTCTTTGAGAGTAACATCAATATTTGCTTTTGTCTTGCCCTTGTTGTCGGTTACGGTAATTGTGTAATAATTATCGTCAAGCGTTTTTCCGTTCGGGAGCGTCAAAGTGATTTTATCGTCCTTTACGGTCTTATTGACATTTACGGTCTTTCCGTCCTTGTCGGTTACTTTTACGGTATATGACGGTTTTACATATCCGCCACCGCCGCCGCTTCCTCCGGAAGAAGAACCGCCGCCACCGCCATTGCTTGTTGTGGTCTTGACGGGTACGGTAATTTTACCGTTTGCGTCCGTTGTCTTTGTCGCGGTCTTTGCGTTCTTGTCGGTTACGGTTACGCTCATATCCTTAACAGGCTGTGCGTCCGTGTCGCTTACTGTTACGGTAATCTGATTTGCTGTATCAAGTACATTTCCATCGGGGAGCGCAACGCTGATTTTACCGTCCTTTACTCTTACAACGGCATTTTCAATCTTGACTTTTGTATCCTCGACAACGATATTATATATCTTTCCGTCCTCAATTACCTGTGCGTATCCGTTTTGGTCTGTAATATCCGTGTCGGAAACAGGCACAACCGCAATACCATTGCTGTTCGTCATATCCGAAGCGGTATTTTTAGCCGCGTCTGTTACGGTTACGGTGATACCCTTAATCGGTGTTTCGTCATTATCGTTTACCACCTTAACATTTATCTTGTTTTCGGGATTGAGCGTCTTGTTTGTCGGCAATTCGATTTCAAGATTACCATTTTCAAGCAGCTTTACAAGTCCAAACTCGGTAATTACACCGTCATTATCCCATACGAATACCTTGTACTTATAATTCTTATTCTGTACTACCGCGCCATCGCCGATATTCGGAGTAGGAGTAGGCTCTGTCGGCTTTTCCGTTTCTGTCGGCTTATCAGTCGGCGCGGGTGTTTCCGTTCCGCTTGGCTTTTCTGTTTCGCTCGGCTTCTCTGTTTCATCAGGCTTGTCGCTCGGTTCGGGAGTAGGTGTAGTTTCAATTCCCGGCAATGGCGTAGCTTCTGTATCAGGTTCGGGAGTAGGAGTAGGCTTTGATATAGGTGCTTCACTGAGTGGCGGTACAATAACAATTCCGTCCTCGTCCGTAATTTCTGTACGAATAGCACTTCCGTCCTTGTTATATACTGTTACTTTCCAATCCTCGACAGGTGTTCCGTCTGCCTTTGTTACCTTAACGGTAGTACGGTTATAGTAATCAATCACCTTTCCATCGGGCAAGCAGACAAGTACAGCGTTATCCTCCGCAACAAGAGTTATAAGGGCATTTTCGATAAAGCCTTGCTCGTCTGATACCACAACGGTATAGTCATAGATTTTATCGTCTTTGATTTCTCCAACGTCTGCATTTCCCTTATCGTCTGTAATGTCGGTATTTGACATAGGGAGCGTGATTTGACCCTTGATATTTGTATATCCGTTTTCAATATGGTCTGTATCGCCTATAACCTGTACTCTTAAACCGCTGACAGCTTCGCCCTTTTCGGTTACAACGGTAATAGTTACGCGGTTATCCTTGTTAAAGGCTGTATCTGTCGGGAGTTTAACATCAATAGAATAGTTATCGCCGACAACTACATCACAATTCGGGATAAGCTCGCCGTTTTTATCGGTAGCAATTACAACATAGGTCTTGTCATTATCCGCAACAGTACCGTTTGTACTGCCTGTTGACGAATTTGTATTAGGTACTGCAAGCTGACCGTTTGCGTCCGTTCTGCCTGTTGCCGCGTTATTTGCCGCGTCTGCAATAAAGATATTTATATCTGTTGCAGGCTCTTGTGTTTCGGTATATGTTACCGTGATTGTCGTTATATCCTCTGCCGACAGTAAACGTCCATCGGGGAGTTTGATTGTGAGGTTATCGTTTGTGTCAATGCTGATTTCGCTGTTGAAAATCGGCTTATTGTCCTTATCGGTAATGAGAATGTTATAATCTCCAACCTTTGAATGACCGTCCTCATCGGAATTATCATTGTCGGGGAGCTTCGGAATTTCGGCTGTGTTTATAACCGTACCGCAAACAGTACATTCAATGTGCTTTTCGCCGCTGTGTTCGATTGTAGCGGGTGTGTCGATTATCCAATCGGACAACTTGTGTCCTGTTGCTTCAATGTAATCTGACTTGTGTGCTTCGCCGCAGTCCGTACAAGTGTATGTTGTATATCCGAGTTCCGTGCAAGTCGGGGCAATCACCGTTTCTGAATAGCTGTGTCCCTTTGCGTCCGTATAATCTGCAATATATGAATTTCCGCAGTCATCACAAGTATATGTCGTATATCCCATTTCCGTACAAGTCGGCGCAGTTATAACGGAAATATATTTATGCTCTGTCGGCTCTTGCTCATCGCCTATATATTCCTTGCCGCAGTCGGGGCAAGTATAGATTGTATATCCCTGTGATGTACAAGTCGGCTCTATGGTCTGCTTATTGTAGTTATGTGGTAATACGTCTGTATAGTCGCTTACATAGCTATCTTCGCAATCAGCGCAGGTGTATGTTGTATATCCCATTTCCGTACAAGTCGGGGACGTTACAGACGCAATATATTTATGTGCAGTTTTGTCTGTATAATCGCTTACATAACTATCTCCGCAATCTGAACAGGTGAATGTTGTATATCCCATAGCTGTGCAAGTCGGCGCGGTTATATCCGCACTGTACTTATGAGCGATTTTATCCGTGTAATCGCCGATATACGAATGGTCGCAATTATCACAATTATATGTCGTGTATCCCATAGCGGTACAAGTCGGCTCTGTTACTGTTCCTGAATATGTGTGTCCTGTCGGCAATTCCAAAATTGCACCGCAGCTTTCGCACATTTGCGGTGTTGTGCAAGTAGCCGCTTCGCCCGGTGTATGACCTGTTGCGCTGACAGCCTTTATCATCTTTTCGTCACAATGTTTACAGTTATATTCCATAACACCCTCACCCTCGCAAGTCGAATGAGTTACAGTATGTCCGCTGTCCCATTTATGACCGCGCGGCTCGGTGTAGTCGCTTACATAGGTATCATCACAATTTCTGCACTTGTATGTTGTAAAGCCTTTTGTTTTGCAAGTCGGCGCGGTTACTGTCGGTCTGTAATCGTGTCTTGCAAGCGGCGTTAAGTCTGTAATGTACTTGTAGCCGCAGTCAATACAAATATGCTCTGTGTATCCGTTTACCGTACAGGTAGCCGCAACTGTATTTGTCTGATACTTATGGTCTGTCATTGACGTATTTTCAGTGTAATAGCTTCCGCACTTCGTACACGAATGTAATTCCAAACCGCCCTGCTGACAGCTTGCGTTACGAATTACAACAGTATTATAATCGTGTCCTGCTGACGGTGTATAGTTTGTTTTCTGCAATGCTCCGCACTCGGCGCATTGGAAACGGTCATAGCCTAATTCCGTACAGGTGGGGCGCACTGTTTCAAGATAACGGTAATCGTGGGTATGTACGCCGTTTGTATTAGACGGTGGATTGTCGGCTAAAAGCCATACATAGCTAACGCCGTTTTCCGTCATACTCTCGCCGCCGTAGCTGTAATCAATCTCATAATATACGGGATAATATCCCTCGTCCGTATAATTCGGCGCGGAAGTCTTATTGCACTTATTCGCTTCTGTACCATAACGGATAGAAGTATGCACACCGCTTTCCGATAAGTCGCTGACTGTTACTGTATGCGCTTTTCCGTCAACCTTGCCGTAATAACTCTGTACAACCGACTTTGCAGCCGCATATTCGTTTTTCTTATAGCCGCAGTCCTCGCAGTCCGCTGTAATATGAAAACGCTGATTTCCTAATTCACCGTCTACATTTTCGGTAAAATCGTGATTTTCCTGTTTTGAAGTCGCGCGGGTATATGTGCCTTTACAAAACTGACAATACTTGCCCTTTTTCAGTTTTGTTGTATGCGTTTTGCTGTTGTAGGGCGTATATTCCGTATTATCAAAATCTAAAAAGAAATTACTATCACACGGATTAAGGCTATATACGTCTTTTCCGCACGAATATGCGTTAATTCCGTCAACGGAATTTATTGTGCCGCAGTTTTGACAAACAGATTTCGTGTAATGATACCCTGTATAGAAAGCGTCAACGCCCGGCGTTCCATCATCGGTGTTGCCTTTGCCGTTACCGTCTATCAGCGTACCATCGGAATAATATACACCACGGTTTAAGGCGGTTTCGCCTGTGCGCGTATATTCGGGTACGCGGTATGAAATATTACCTGTTGGCATATCGCATACGGGGCAGAACATAGTTCCCGTGGTTACTGTCGCATTTATATCAAACTCGCTTGTGCGTCCGTTCGCTTCAATCCATACATCGGCAGGGTCTACATAATCGTTTGACTGTGCCGCAAAGCTGACCGAGGGAATAAGGCTCATAGCCATTCCTGCCGCCATTACGCTTGATAAAATTCTCTTGAGTCTGTTCTTTATATTCATTTTTGAATCCTCCATAAATTATATAGTTTTGTTTATTACTCGTATAAAAAAATCGTCTTAAATAAAAGATGATACATCAATTCTATGAATACAGCACATTGTAGTTATCGCTCCTTTTTAATTTTGGGTACAGTATGCATATTCTGACGGACAGGCGCGCGTCCTGCCTGTTTCTTTGCCTGCTGTGCCTTTATATCGTTTATTTGCCTTTTTACGGACGGTTTAGAATTGCTGTCCGTTCGCTCCGTATCCCCGCGCTTTGTATATCTGCCGCCTGACGGATTTTCGTTCGCGCGGGGTGTTGAGTTTTTTGACTGTGCCTTATCCTTATCATTCGTCGTTTCCGAGTTTTCAGGTTCGTCCTGTTTATTTATGACAGGCGCGGCATAACCCATTTTTTCCATAATGTAGTTCAGTTTTGTTACGTCGTCCTGTTTTGCGATAATATCACAAAGTCCCGTATCATTTGTTTTATCTGATACTGCCGTGAACAGTACGCCGTATTTCTTGGCTTCTGACTGAAAATTTTTTAGGTCATCTTCCTTAATCTGCATAATACATAACGGTTTTTCCGCTTTAAGCAGATTTTTAAGATTTGTCTTGCCTTGCAGTTTGTTATCCTCTTTGACAAGCGCAATTATGATTGCGGCAAGATTTTTTGCACCGAGCGCCATCAGCTTCACGCTTTCCTCTGTAACCTGTATAGCTTCCTTTGCCATTAAATCAGCGACTTCTCCGCTTGTGTTCATTGTCTGTAACCTCCTTTTGATTTTCTATTGCTTGTGTCTGTAATTCTTGTGCCTGATTATACTTTTCTTTGATGCGGTCTGCGTCTGTAAATATTGCCTTGCACATTCTGACATCTGCACGGCAGACCTTGAGCGCATCATTGATTTTTGAAATCTGCTGTGAGATTTTTTCCGGCTCATCTGTGTACTTCCTTTCATAATATAGAATTGTTCTGTTCTCCGTTAAATCCTCAATCTGCTGTTCCTGCGCGGTCTGATATTCCCGTAACTGTTCGGCGGTTTCTATTCCGTGAGCGTATAAAAACTTAAACTGCTTCTGATAGCGTTCAAACCTGACAATTTCATCACGCATAAAAAATGACACCCTCTGCGGTGTCTGCTTCTTACGGATTTTCTTAAACAAGTACAGATAATGGAAGTACAAGGCTTGAAAGCCTTTGAGTTTTTTTCGGGGTACTGTTTTAAGATTTCCGTTATATTTATATATTTTTCTGCGCTGTGATGGCGGCATAGTACGGATACCGTTCCGCTCCGCTATGATACGCTCTTGTATAGCCGCTTCTGTATATTCCGCACCGAGCTTGTCAAGCCTTATCGGTCTTTTGCCAAACGGAGGAATGATAGACGTGTACTTTATATTCTCACCCTTGCGGTGTATCACATATCCGCGCTCTTTCAGTTCTTTCCAAAAGATTTGCATAGTGTATGATGACTTTATAACCTCGTCAAGTTCTTCTCGTACCTGACCGCGTATTGTCGGCTTACCCTCATTCAAGGCTTTCCACTCCGCATAGTGCATACCCTTATGCTGCGGATTGTCTATGACGGACAATTCGTTTTCCCTGCATAGCCTGTCTGAAATTTTACGAATTTCATTATAGTAGCTTTGTGGAGTTGAGCGGAATTTGCTGCCGTCTAAAAACGATACGGAATTTACAACTATATGATTGTGTAAATGTTGGCGGTCAAGGTGCGTTCCTATAACCACCTCGAATCTATCCCCAAAACATTCCTTTGCAAATTGTACTCCGATACTGTGTGCAAGTTCGGGTGTTACTTCGCCCGGCTTAAAGGCTTGTATATAGTGATAAGCAAGGACTTTATCCTCTTTACCATATTTACGCTTTGTAGCTGTCATTTCATCAAATGCGGTTTCAACCGTAGTACAGTTTACAACGCTTTCAAACAAACTCTGTTCTGTCTTGTCGGGATTGGCAGCATATCCAATTAGTTTTTCAAGTGAGGTTTTTTCCTCATTAGCCGCATAGTTTACTGCACGATGTAATTTATTACGCACTGCATACACTTTTGTAATTGCCATCAGTTTTTAACTTCACGGTATATCTCGCCGAGCAGACGCATTATTTCTTCAAGCTGTGATTGATTTACACGGTTTTCCGAATTTACCTTTTTAGCAATCTGATTTATGTTATTGCCGATATAGTTTACTTCCCGTATGAGATTTACAATATTATCCGGCGGGCGCGGAGTTATATCCGCGCCCATAATCAGTTTTCGGATAAACGGCTCCATCTTCAAGCCTGCATTAGCCGCCTGACGTTTTAAGTGTTTATGCTCTCTTTCGGTCAATCGTACTGACATTTTAATTGCCATATGAAATCACCTCTTTTTGTGCCGATAGTCTTGGGGTTTTAGGGGCGAAGCCACTAACAAGCTGCATTTTGACGGCAAAATGCTATGCTTGCCCGTACCAAAGGCAAAGCCTTTGTATCATATTACTGACTTATACGGGGGTTTGCTTGTGTCCACAATATCAAAGCCGCCATTCTCTCTGATTGCCATATATTCAGCCGTATCATTTTTGTTCACTGAACGGCAAGAGAAATGAACACATTCCGTACTTTCCGTGTTTGTGTCAATTATATTGGTATTAAAATAAGTATGCATTATAAAGTCTATCGCTTCCTGTGCCGTGTGTGCCTTTACATTAAAGGCTTTACTTGCCATTATTTCTATTTTGTAATTCTGCATTTTAATCTCCTTATACCATTTTGTATATTTTTAATATCAGTCTTGACATCATTTCACCTGAATTTGACAGCACGAATTTTGCCTTAAATTTTGATTAAATCAAATTATAGTGTTTTGCTTTCGTCTTGCTGTCGCTTCGGGTTGATTTGATGTCATTTCTGACATCAAATGCGTATTTTCATATATCAATCATCACTTCCGCATAGATAAGCCCAATCCACATCGGATATACTGCTTTCAGATTTGACATCACTTTCCGTTTTTTTATCGGAAGTAAAGACCTGTTTCAGTATTTCACTTGATAATGCGTCTGCAATACATTTCTGTACCGCCTTGCATATCTTATCAATCAACTGATTTTCCTCTATACTGTCCTTTTCGATAAAATATACAACCGCATCTGCAATAAGGGCAGCATAAGACGGATATTTTCTTTTATCTCTGTCTTTGAGATATTTCCACGCCTTTTGCTGATTGATATTATTATCATTAAATCTGACGGAGCATTGATGTATGTCCATACTACTATGACCTCCTTATCTGCATATATGCAAGGTATTCAAAGCCTTTTGCTGTGGCGCATATATCGTCAATTATGATAACGCGCTCACAGTCATAGTCGGCAAAGTTCTTTACAATACAGCCACCGCCGCCGATTATATACAGCTTCATCAGTTCGGAATTATACTCATATTTCCGTAATGCCGCGAAAATATCTGACGCATATTCCGCAGCGGTCTTATAAAGTATTTTCAGATACTTGTCAGAAACATCAGCCTTGCCGAAGCGTAAATACTGCTCCACAATGCTATCGTCAATCTTTACTCCGTACATATCCATAACGGTGTTTTTTATACGGATAACGCATTGATTAACACCGAGCTTTTCCGTCCAAGACTTGCTTTCAATCGGTTTCTTGTTCTGAATATACAGGATATTCATTGTTCCGTTGCCGATGTCTGAAAGAATATTTGTACCCTTAAACTCTCTGATACGCTCCACAATGGCGGGGTAGCCCTGCGGATAGACGCTGCACCCGACAAACTCAATATGAAAATCGTTGCCGTTATATCGAAAGTCCACAACCGTATTTTTCATAAGATACGCTTTGAAGCTGACGCGTTGTGCGCGTACCCAAGTAAGAGGTAAGCCTGTTGCGAGATAAACGCGCGCAGTATATGTTCCTGTGCGCTGTAACTCACGCGCAACCGCCATAAGGTTTAGTATGTAAAAATCCTCGTCAACCGATTTGTCTGCAATAAATTCCTTGTGATTTTCACCGAATCGGTAATACCTGCCGTTGTATTCGAGGATATTACCCTGAAATATAGGCTCGGTATCGTACACGGTAATTCCCGTAGGCGTTACGGTATTGGCGGTCTTGATATTCCCATATCCCAAGTCCGTACCGATAACCTTGAGTCCGTTTTCAAATTCTCTCATTCTATCCCTCCATAATATTTTTGTATATACATAAGTAGGTACATTTCGCGAAGCGATATAGCAGTAGTAATGTGGGCAACGGGGGTAAATCTTTGATTTATCCCTGTTGTCCATATTGTGCGGTGTGGGGAGTGTGGGAAAATCTCTGATTTATCCATACCTTTTATCGCTCCGGCTCATTTTTCTGCTTATCCTTGCGCTGCTGTATCAGACTATCCGCAAGCTCTGAAATTGTATCCCGTATATCCTGCATATGTGAATAATCGTTACTTAGCCATTCATCATAACAAGCCGACAGCGGAAAAGGCTGTTTTAAGAGTTCTTTGACATGATTTATAGGTAATTCTTCACCTTCAAAAGCGGATAAAATATCATCGCGAATTACCTTTTCATACGCTGATTGAATTATCGCATCGGGCGGCATTATCTTTAGCTTGTCTATAAAAGCCGTTTGCTCTGCGCTTGCTTTATCATAAAGCCTTTGTCTTAAATCTTTCATATATCATCTCTCCATTTCTACATTTCGTTGAGGCTCTTCATCGGGTATATCCAAAACCTCACTATGCTTTTTGTCAATATTGAGGAGTGCGTCAAGCGCAGCGACACGCTCCATCTTCTCGGCAAGTTCGGCTTCGCGCGGAAATTCCTTTTTACTCTCAACCTTTGCAATCTCAAACTGTTTTTTTGTTTCCGTCAGTTTTTGCTCACATTCTTCCTTTAACTTCGGGATATACGCAAGCGCGTTATCAATACGTTGAATATTACCGAATACATCAGTACCGAGGTCTATCGTATATGACCTTGAATTTTGAAGTGTCATTTTGTGCGTCTTATAATATGAATCAAACGACAAAATCATTGTAAAACCTCTGTATTCACCTATAACGGCGGGGTCGGTAGAGGTCATTGTCTTGCAGCGTTCTATAAGTGCCGCGCCTGCCTTGTCTTTTTCAAAATATCCGAGTCCGTCAATCGTCATAGTATTAAAACCGTCCTCCGGCTTCGGGTTTTGATTAACTACCTCAATATCCTTTTCTGCGCCTGCAATCTGTTCTGTGAGCCGTTGTATTTCCTTCGGATAGAATTTGATTACTTTATCTTCAAGTTCGTATATCTCATTCATAAAACTTGACTTCAAAAGTTTCAGCTTTGCGACTTCGGTATCAAGTTCCATCTTCTCCTTGATATGCGGATTGCCTGTTGCAAGTGCCTTAATTTCAGCATAAGACAGTGCCGTTTCGTCAATATCCTCTGCGCTTCTGACAGGTGATTTGCTTGTCATTATCTGCGATATGAATTTCTGCTTATTCTCTACAAGCTGATAGCTGTAACTGTCAAAGGTGTCTTTAGTAACATATCGGTAAATATGTACGGTATCGTTTGTATTGCCTTGTCGGATAATACGTCCTGCACGCTGTTCCAAGTCAGTCGGTCATTTTTTGCGGACAGTTCAATACATGCCTGTCTGTTTCGCTCCCTGCTCCTGCGTTTGCTCTCGTTTGATTTCTCCCTTTGTATCTTCTTGGCACAAGCAGGACAATACTTCGATATGCCAGAGCGGGGAACATATTCAACACCGCACACCGTACAATTCTTAGGCTTTAACGCTGTCCACCGCTTTGTGGGTGTGATATGTAATTCACCGACAAAGCCGATGAATTTATAATAAATCTTGATTTCCTGTCTTACTGTCCCGTCTGCAAGTTTCTCACGTTCCGAAACAAGTATCTTGTCTATGAGTGCGTTTATGATGGTTGCGTCCAGTTCCTTAATGCCTTGATAGTTGCGGATTAGGGAGAGGAAGTCACGGACACCCTGCGACTTCTCATAGCTGTCGCCTAGCGTTTCCGTTACCTCTTTCAGCCTTGCTTCAATTTCAAGCTGCTCTTTCTGGTATTTCCCCGACATCATTTCAAAATTCCGCTCCGTAATACGCTCCATCACCTTATCTTCATAAAGGGAAGAAAACAGCCTGTCCAGTTCCGCAAGGCGTTTGTTCAGCTTTCTCTGCTCCTTTTCCAGTGCCTTTGCCATGCTCTGGTCTGTTTCCGTAAGCCGCTTTTCAATCGCCCTCACTGCCTTTTCATCATTGACCGCCATCTTCGCAAATCGGTTGATGTCGGCAAGGACAGCGTTGAATAAATCCCTCGCTTCAATGCTGTGTGCGGTACACATAACATTGCCGTATCTGCCATAATTATTGCAGGTGTATTGTACGCAGTCGATGATGTCGGGGCGTTTCCTCCTGTTGGCACTCGCCGCCCGCATTGCATAGCCGCAGTCCGCACACTTGATAACGCCCGAAAAGATATTCTCAAATCCCCCTGCGTTCTGCTCCCGCCTGCGGCTCGTCATAAGCTGCTGTACGGTGTCAAATTCTTCCTGCGTGACTATCCCCTCATGGGTGTCGGGTATCACTTCCCATTCTTCGGGCAGCTTAGAGGGGCGTTTCCTGCTTTTCATGTTAGCGGCAATCCGCTTGTAGCCTGCAAGGTTTCCCGCATATATCGGGCTT
>CAJTUY010000040.1 GCA_910579415.1 uncultured Clostridia bacterium
ACATAGACATAAATCATCACTCCTATTTTATAGTTAAATTATACATCGAAAATAAAAAAAGTTCAATGAATAATTAAAAAATTGATTATTTGATGAAAAAACATCTTGACAAAATTAACTTGATAGTGTATAGTTTTATTATAAAGATAAATTTTTGATTTTAATATTAACAAAAAAATAAGGAGTGGAATAATTATGAGAGGTTTTTCAGAAATATTTTCTCGAGCCAATGTTCATCAAATACGGTCTTTTTTATTATATGGAGTGGAGGAATGTTCGTTTAATGAAAAGAATAGTGAACGAAGCATTAGAGAAGTTGAAAATGAAATATATAAACTAATAAAATCAAAAACATCTGAAATGTCAGAATATGATGAAATTATAAGTTATATAGATAAACTTGAATTTGAATTAGAAAATCTATATATGGAGTTAGGATTAAAATGCGGTGCTATTATTGCAATACAAATATTAAAAGATAGTATAAATTGTGAATAAAGTGTAAATTGTTAGCACTCAGACGCGTTGAGTGCTAATTTTGTATTGACAAATTGCGGCAGTGGGGGTATTATAGTTATAATGATGAAAATAAACAAAGGAGTGACGTACAAATGGCAAAGGGTAATATTTCGGTTGACAGCGAAAATCTTTTCCCGATTATTAAAAAATGGCTGTATTCCGACAAGGACATATTTTTAAGAGAGCTTGTTTCAAACGGCTGTGACGCAGTTACAAAGCTTAAAAAGCTTGCAGGTATAGGCGAGGCACAGGTGTCGGAGGACGAAAAATTTAAAGTTACCGTATCAATATTTAAGGATGCGAAAAAGCTTGTGATTTCCGATAACGGTATCGGTATGACTGCCGAAGAAATCGACAAGTATATCAATCAGATTGCATTTTCCGGCGCAAGTGATTTCCTTGCAAAATACAAGGAGGAAGACGATAAGGGCGCTCAGATTATCGGTCATTTCGGACTGGGTTTTTACAGCGCATTTATGGTTTCAGACAGTGTGGAAATTGATTCGCTGTCATATCAGGATGGCGCGAAGGCGGCAAAATGGACTTGTGACGGAAGTATGGAATTTGAACTGTCGGAGGGCGAAAGAACCGAACGCGGTACAACGATTACGCTTAATATTGCCGAAGACAGCGAGGAATTTCTTGAAGAGGGAACAATACGTTCAATCCTTCATAAATACTGCGCTTTTCTGCCGATAGAAATATATCTTGAAACACCCGACAAAAAAGAGGAATGTGACTGCGGTCACGAGCATGACGAAGATGAGCATGACCACGAGCATGACGAGCCGAAGCCTATAAACAACACCGACCCTCTGTGGATGAAAAAACCGTCGGAATGTACCGATGAGGACTATAAGGAGTTCTATCGCAATGTGTTTATGGACTTCAACGAGCCGCTTTTCTGGATACATTTGAATGTTGATTATCCGTTTAATTTAAAGGGTATTCTGTATTTCCCGAAAATCAATCACGAGTTTGCAGGTCAGGAGGGACAGATAAAGCTGTATAATAATCAGGTGTTCGTTGCGGATAATGTCAAGGAGGTTATTCCCGAATTTTTAATGCTCTTAAAGGGAGTTATAGACTGTCCCGACCTTCCGCTTAATGTGTCGCGCAGCTTCCTTCAGAATGACGGCTACGTTAAGAAAATATCAGCGCATATCACAAAGAAGGTTGCAGATAAGCTCACGAGCATTTACAATACCGAAAAAGAGAATTACGAAAAATACTGGGACGATATAAACGTATTTATTAAATACGGCTGTCTTAGAGATGAAAAGTTCTATGATAAGGTTAAGGACATAATTATATATAAAGATTTGGACGATAAATATGTAACGCTTGACGCATATCTGGACGGTAAGGAGAAAAAGGACGTTTACTACGTTTCAGACCCGGTGGTTCAGTCGCAGTATATTAAAATGTTCAAGGATCAGTCGCTTAATGCGCTTGTTCTGCCGACTATGATGGATACGCATTTCATATCTTTTGTTGAAATGAAACAGGCGGACGTTAAATTTAAGAGAATTGACTCGGCGATTAACGACATTTCAGATGAAGGCGAAAAGGACGAGGCGGCAAAGGCTGAGGATGAAAAGCTGATTGAAAAATTCAAGGAAAAAATTGGTGATGACAGTCTGAAAATAGAGGTTCAGGCATTGAAGGACGAGAATGTGCCGGCGGTCATTCTGCTTGGTGAGCAGTCAAGACGTATGCAGGAAATGTACCGCGCGTACGGTCAGCAGATGGCAGGAATGGCGGATATGTTTAAAGATGAATTTACGCTTGTGCTTAACTCAAACAACGCGCTTATAAAAAAGGTTGATACACTAAGCGACGAGGACGCCGAACTGGTAATCGGACACGTCTATGATTTAGCAAAGATAAGCCATAGTCCGCTCGGAGCGGAACAAATGACACGCTTTGTTGAACGGTCAAACAAGCTGCTCGGAAAATTATTTTAAATGTGGGACATAACTAAAGGGACACTAAATTTAGTGTCTCTTTTTTACATCTTACATCATATTTTCTACCACTCACATAAAAATTGATGACTTATTATAAAAGCCGTGCTATACTAAGTTTAAAGAAAGGGGGAATACAATATGAAAGTTACGCTTGAATATGCCGATAACGCGGAACCTGAAATTATTATACGGGGCGATATATCAAGTCCGCAGGTGAAGAACATTGCAGAAATGCTGAACGGTAAGAAATATTTTCAAAAAATGTTTTTCTTTAAAAATGAAAGAGAGTATCTGTTTGATATTAAAGAAGTAACTTATTTTGAGGCGGACAATAATAAAACAATTGCCTATATCGGAGCGGAAAATTATGAGGTGCGTCATAAGCTGTATGAACTGGAGAGTATCGGACGTTCAAAGGGATTTGTACGGATAAGCAAAGGAGTTATAGTGAATGTAGACTTTGTAAAGTCGGTAGAGGCGGAGTTTAGCGGTAATTATACGGCAATTTTAAGGGACGCGAAAACACGCCTTACTATTTCGCGAAAGTATGTAAAGGATTTTAAAGATTATATTATGGAGGTATATTAAAATGAAAAAGAAAATATTAGAACATATTATTGTCGGACTTGCAATCGGATTTGTGGTTACAACGGCGTCGCTTTGGGCATTCAGACTGTATGAAGAGCCGGGAATGATGGTTATGCGTCAGTTTACGACGTGGCTAGTTGCCTCAGCGCTTTACGGGCTTGTATCAATTATTTATGACAGCGATATTCCATTTCCGCTGACATTAGGTATACATTTTATCGGATGTGCGTTGATTACATTTGCCGCGAGTATAGTTTCAGGCATTATGGAGTTTATGAAATGGTATGAGTGGTTTATATATGTGCTGCCTGTATTTATAGTTATCTATATTATTATTGGCGCGGCAGTTACTTTAGTAACAAAATGTCAGGAAAAACAAATAAATAAAAAAATGAGTAAGGGACACTGATTTTAGTGTCCCTTTTAAAACTATTTCTGTAATTCGCCAAGACTTGCTGCTTTTAAGTACGCATTTATAAATCCGTTCAGGTCGCCGTCCATAACGGCTCCGATATTACCCATTTCAAAGCCTGTTCGAAGGTCTTTAACCATAGTATACGGCTGAAATACATATGAGCGTATCTGGCTGCCCCAGCCATTGTCCATCTGAACACCCTTAATATCAGAAATTTTTTCTTTCTGTTGTTCCTCCGCAAGCTCAACGAGCTTTGCTTTAAGCATTTTCATTGCATAATCTCTGTTTTGGTGCTGTGAACGCTGTGTCTGACAAGAGGCGATAATGCCTGTCGGAATATGTGTAAGACGCACGGCAGAACTGGTTTTATTGATGTGCTGACCGCCTGCGCCGCTTGCGCGGAACGCCTCCATTTTAATGTCTTCGGGACGGATATCAACCTCTACATTGTCGTCAAGCTCGGGCATAACCTCGATTGATGCAAAGGACGTCATACGTTTGCCTGCCGAGTTGAAAGGCGAAATACGCACAAGGCGGTGAACGCCTTTTTCGGCTTTAAGGTAGCCGTAAGCATTAAGACCGTCAATTTCTATTGTACAGCTTTTTATACCTGCCTCATCGCCTGCGAGAGAGTCAAGCACAGTAGTGGTATAGCCGTTTTTCTGCGCCCACATCTGGTACATTCTTATAAGCATTTCACACCAGTCCTGAGCCTCCGTACCGCCTGCGCCTGCGTGGAAGGTCATAATTGCATTGCTGCGGTCATAGTTGCCGCTAAGCAGTGTTTCCAGTGTCATCTGCTCAATCTGATTTTCAATTTCAGTTGTCGCCTCTGTGACATCGGGGAGCATACTTTCATCATTTTCCTCGTTGGCGAGGTCGATAAGAACAAGCGTGTCCTCCCATTTTGAGTAAAGGGAATTGAATGATTCTACTTTATCTTTTAACTGTTTTGTTTTTTGCAGAATTTTTTGGGAGTTCTCCATATCGTCCCAAAAGCCGGGCTTTGCGCTTTCCTGTTCAAGAGCGGTTATTTCACTTTCTGCTCCTGCAATGTCAAAGTGAATCCCTCAAATCGTTTATGCTTTCTTCAAAGCCTTGCAGCTTTAGTCTGTATTCATCATACTCTAACATATTTATCACTTCTTTCTGTTTTTATCTTTGTCAAGATACCCTCTGCTTGTTGATATAAGCCATTCTGAAATATTTTCAGATGATTGTTCTTTGGTGTACAACTCTTCTGTATCTGAAGTAAAGTCTTTTTGGTTTCTTATTTTGCATACGGCTTTATATATTTTATAAACAATAATGGAAATTATTGCAATAATCACTACAATGCCTACTATAATAAGCAATGTGTCACTTAAAACCGTTGGTGCGGAGTTGTAATTTTTTAACCAGTGACGATTGGGGCGTATGAGGTATATCATATTGTGATTGGCAATAAGTGCGGCGAGCATTAAAGCAAATAGCGAGCCTATCGTTCCAAATATTATATAATACTTTTTCATAATACCGTCTACTTTCCGCAGCAGTGTTTATACTTTTTGCCGCTTCCGCAAGGACACGGGTCATTTCTTCCCGGTTCCTTTTTAGCGCGTTTAGGCTGGTTCGGAAGTGAACCATCGCCGCCTGTATCCATAGGCTTTGCAACCTGTTCACGTTCAATTTTAATTCTCGGCATAGCTGAAAGCACATATCGTACAGTATCTTTTTTAATGCTGTCAAGCATATTTTCGTAAAGCTCACTGCCCACGTTTCTGTATTCGACAACGGGGTCGTGCTGACCGTATGCGCGCAGACCGATTTCACGTTTAACATGTTCCATTTCATCAAGGTGGTCCATCCATAATGTGTCAACGACCTTTAGCATAAGCACGCGTTCAAGTTCGCGCATATTTTCGCCGAACACTTCCTCCTGCTCGGCATAACGCTTTTTGCCAAGCTCCATAAGCATATCTTTAACGTCTGCACGGGTAATGGTTTCCATATCCTCTTCAGGAATGTTAAATTCACCCTTTGCATTAAGATACTGATTTGCAAATTCAACAATAGCGCGGATATTCCATTCTTCGGGAATTTCTGAAATACCGATATAATCATCAAGCGCGCTGTCAATGGCAGATTCCATCATACCCTTGATAGTACCGCTTATATCCTCACCGTCAAGTACGGTCTGGCGCTGAGCGTAAATAATTTTACGCTGTTCGTTCATAACCTCGTCATACTGAAGTACGTGTTTACGGGAATCGAAGTTACGGCTTTCCAGACTCTTCTGCGCGTTTTCAATAGCGTTTGTAAGCATTTTTGCCTCAATCGGTTCGTCCTCTTCAAGACCGAGAGCGTTGACCATATTTTTAACTCTCTCACTGCCGAAGATACGCATTAAATCATCATCAAGCGACAGGAAGAATTTTGACGCGCCGGGATCGCCCTGACGTCCTGCACGTCCGCGTAGCTGATTGTCAATACGTCTTGATTCGTGACGCTCCGTACCTATAATAAACAAGCCGCCGAGAGCCTTAACCCCTTCCTGTTCAGGGCGGATTTGCTCTTTAAATTTTTCGTTAAGCTCCGTAAAGGTTTTACGGGCATTTATAATTTCCTCGTCGTCTGTATCGCCGAAACCTGTTGCCTCTGCGATAAGCTCGTCTGAAAAGCCCTGACGAGCCATTTCGTGTTTAGCCATATATTCGGCATTACCGCCGAGCATAATATCAGTACCACGACCAGCCATATTGGTTGCGATTGTAACCGCGCCTTTTTTACCTGCCTGAGCGACAATTTCCGCTTCTTTTGCGTGATATTTTGCATTGAGGACTTCGTGCTTAATTCCTGCGCGCTTTAACAGTGCGGACAAAAGCTCTGATTTGTCAACGTTTACAGTACCGACAAGTACAGGCTGACCTTTTTCGTGACATTCCTGAATCTGTCTTATAACCGCAAGGAACTTACCTTTTTCCGTTTTAAATACAACATCGTGCATATCTTCACGGATAACGGGCTTATTTGTAGGAACGGCAACAACGTCAAGCTTGTAGATGTGCTGAAATTCCTCCTCCTCAGTAAGCGCCGTACCGGTCATACCTGACAGCTTGTTGTAAAGACGGAAAAAGTTCTGGAAGGTGATAGTAGCGAGTGTTTTCGACTCGTTTTCTATTGTAACTCCTTCTTTGGCCTCAATTGCCTGGTGAAGACCGTCGCTGTAACGTCTGCCGGGCATAATACGTCCCGTAAACTCGTCGACAATCATTACCTGCCCATCCTGTACAACGTACTGCTGGTCGCGGTGCATAACGCCGTTTGCCTGCAATGCCTGATTTATATGGTGCTGAAGTTTCATATTATCGGGGTCGGAAAGATTCTCAACTCCGAAACCCTGTTCAGCTTTTTTAACGCCCTGTTCTGTAAGCATAGCGGTTCTTGCTTTTTCGTCTACTATATAGTCGGCGTCCAAATCCTCGTCAAGCTGTTTGTCGTCGTGTTCTGTAACAACATGCTTTTTAAGACGTTTTACAAACATATCTGCTACACGGTATAATTCGTTTGCGTCCTGTCCCATACCTGAAATGATAAGAGGCGTTCTTGCTTCGTCAATAAGAATTGAGTCCACCTCGTCCACTACGGCATAATTATGACCTCTCTGAACCATTTCTTCCTTATGAACAACCATATTATCGCGAAGGTAGTCAAAACCAAGCTCGTTATTTGTACCGTAGGTAATATCAGCGGCATATGCCTCGCGCCGTTCGGCATTGTCAAGGTCGTGAATAATAAGACCTACGCTCATACCGAGATAACGGTAAACCTTACCCATCCATTCACTGTCTCGCTTTGCAAGGTAATCATTGACGGTAACGATATGTACACCGTCGCCTGTAAGCGCGTTAAGATAAGCGGGAAGCGTGGAAACAAGAGTTTTACCCTCACCTGTTTTCATTTCCGCAATACGTCCCTGATGAAGTATAATACCTCCGACAACCTGTACATAGAAGTGTTTCATACCGAGTACGCGCCAGCTTGCCTCTCGCATTACCGCAAATGCCTCAGGAAGAAGGTCATCAAGCGTTTCGCCGTTTTTCAGTCTTTCCTTAAATTCAGGTGTTTTGGCTTTCAGTTCAGAGTCTGAAAGCTTTGCCATGTCCTCCTCAAGAGCCATTACCTTGTCGGCAATGGGGTATACTCTTTTAAGTTCTCTGTCAGAATATGTGCCGAATACTTTGTCAAATAAACCCATTTGTATTTCTCCTCTAATAATTTATCACTTTGAAAAAACCCATAAAAAGGGATTTTACGTTATCAACATATATTCTACCACAAATTTAATTGAATTACTACTGTTTTTTATGAATTTTTTGTTAAATTGCCAAAAATTTGATATGATAAGTATAAAAGGAGGGGGATAGTCAGAACTCTACTCCGTTTCGTCCTGCGCGTTTTGCGTTGTACAGCTTTTTGTCGGCTGTATTTAACGCGGAAATAAAATCTGTATCTTCTATATATGCGCAGCCTGCGCTTGCCGAAATAGTAACAGTATTGTTATTTATATGGAATTTATGAAGTGAAAGCGCGATAATACAGTTACTTATTTTATCTTTAAAAGCAGCTTGCGGAGTATCAATGGACAGCAGCAGAAATTCATCGCCTCCGTATCTGGCGAGATAATCGTTTTCGGAAAATACGAGCAGCTGTTCCAAAAACGATGCCGTTTCCTTTAATATGCTGTCCCCTGCAAGATGACCGTATGTGTCATTGATGTCTTTAAAGCAGTCTATATCGAAAAGAGCGAGATTTGCGTTAAGTCCTTTTTCTGATGCTTCTGCAATAATAGGCTCAAAGTTCTCGTCTATGTAATGTCTGCTGAATACTCCTGTAAGGCTGTCGGTATTAAGCAGTTTATACAATTCGTTGTATTTTTCTTTGTAGTTCATAGTGTTCTCCTTTCGATAGTTATTATATTCGTAGCAATTATACTATAATACTTATTATATGTCAATACTTTATCGGATAAAATATACGATAAAGAGGGGTGATAATATGACGGTACTTGAACGTATTTTGCAGCTGAAGGATGAGCGTAATTGGAGTGAATACAGACTTTCTGAGGAGTCAGGTATTGCGCAGACTACAATATCATCGTGGTTTCGCAAAAACATAAATCCGACAATAACCTCGCTGGAGAGTTTGTGCAGGGCATTTAACATAACGATGTCGCAGTTTTTTGCCTTTGACAATGCTCCGTCAGTGCTTACAAAGGAGCAGCACGAGATGCTTAACTACTGGAACAGACTGGACGAAAATCAGCAGAAGGCAGTTTTTGAATTGCTGAAGAATATGCACTGAACAAATAAAGACCTTTCTGAAAAGAGAGGTCTTTATTTTTTTGTTCTAAATGCCTGTCCGTAATAATATATATCAAATACAAAATGCCAAACAGCAGACACGAATGGAGGAAAGAAAAAATGTACATAGCAACCAGTGAAACAATGAACGAGGCAAGAGGAATAGTAAGCTTTATGCCGCGCGGACTGAGACGTTATCTGTATGGTATCAGCCTTGAGGGTGCAACCGAAATACATATGCGTATGGGAAAACCGCTTGTTATACATTATCCTGACGGCTGTTACTATATAAACCGTCACGGTAGTCTTACGTCAATACCGACTTCGGCGGTAAAGGTGACGCGTGAACATATCGACGAGGCGCTTGAAATAGCGACCGTCTCATCTGTATATTCGGTAAAAGATGAAATAAGAAACGGGTTTGTTACTATTGCGGGCGGTCATAGAATAGGAGTTACTGGAACTGCCGTAATAAAGGAGGACAAGGTGTCGTTTATAAAGGATGTATCCGCGCTGAATTATCGTCTGGCAGGTGAAATTCAGGGGGCGGCGGACAAGGTCATTCCTCTTATCCTGAATAACGGGACTATAAGAAATACGCTTATAATATCTCAGCCGGGAGCGGGAAAAACGACGATGCTCAGAGATATTGCGCGTCAGCTGTCGTACAAGTCATACCGCGTCAGCATAGTTGATGAAAGACGTGAAATAGCGGCAATGCGTGAGGGCAGGAGCAGCTTTGATTTGGGATTTTCAGCCGATGTTCTTGAGGGCGCGGACAAGGCTCAGGGAATGATAATGATGCTTCGCAGTATGAGTCCCGATGTAATTATAACAGATGAAATAGGAAAGCAGGAGGATATATTTGCAATTGAGAAAATAACAAACAGCGGCGCGGCTGTAATTGCGAGTATACACGGAAGAAATATAGATATGGTAAAACGGCGCCCCGATTTAAAGCAAATGCTTGATTTCTTTGACCTTGTAATAACTCTCGGGAAAAGCAGAGGAGCAGGTACGATTGAGGAGGCTCTTACAAAATGGTAAAGCTTATGGGCGCGGTTATGACAGGCTTTGCCTGTGCCTACTTTGGTTTTAAGCTTAGTCTGTCACTCAAAAAACGCATTAAAAGTCTGACAGATATATGTACATCCCTCGAAATGCTTGAAAGTGAAATGAGTTTTACGGCAGAAAAGCTCAAACGCGCTTTTTTAAGGGTGGACAGAAACGGACTGTTTACTTCTGCGGCGGAGGAAATTGAGGACAAGGGTATAAAAAAAGCATGGAATAATGCGGTAAATAAGTCGCAGAGAAACTTGTGTCTTACCGATGCGGATTGCAGCGCAATCCGAATGCTTGGCGAAACAATCGGAAAAACCGATTTGGACAATCAGATAAAGCATATAAAATACGTCAAATCGGCGGTGATGGTCCAAAGGGACAGCGCGCAGGCGGAATATGACCGTTTCGGACGTGTTTACCGCAGCGGCGGTGTTTTAATCGGATTGATGATAATAATAGTTTTATTGTAAAGGAATATGGAAATGAATGTGGATTTAATATTTCAGATAGCGGGTGTAGGAATAGTTGTTGCTGTTTTAAATCAGCTTCTAACGCGCGCGGGTCGTGAGGAACAGGCACTTTTAACCACAATTGCCGGACTGGTTGTCGTACTGTTCATACTGACGCAGGAAATAGGGGATTTATTCAGTACAGTAAAAAGTATATTTAATTTATAGGTGACGCTTATGGATATATTCAAAATAATAGGAGTGGGAATTATCGGGGGCGTACTTTCGATAACAGTTAAGCAGTACAGACGTGAATACGGTATATTTGTGGGACTTGCTACTGTTCTCGCAATACTTTTTATGTCGCTCGGAACGCTTGAAACAGCAATTGAGGAAATCTCGCTCATAACAGAAAAAACAGGTGTTGACATCCGTTATTTTACGGCAGTCATAAAGGTGGTGGGAATAGCGTATATAACGCAGTTTGGGGCAGAAATACTGCGTGACGGGGGTGAAGGCGCGATTGCCATGAAGGTGGAAATGGCAGGGAAAATATTTATTTTGGGACTTACTGTACCGATAGTAACAGAATTTTTGGAGGTGTGTATAAATGCGCTCTCTGCTGTTTAAAATTCTGCTTCTGTTTGTGCTTGTGATGCCGATATGCGCATATGCGGACGCGCCTTACCTTGAGGGTGAGGACATGTTTAATGAAACGGTGGAAAAGACAATGACCGGAAATCTTTCGCTGAAGCCGACCGAAATTTTAAATATGCTGTCGGACAATCTGCTCGGGGAAGTCAGAGAATGCGCGGCAGACGTGATGACGCTGTTTATAATTGCGGCTATTTCAGGACTTATAACGGCGGTATCAAAGTCCTTTGGCGGCAAGTCAACAGGCGAAGCGGCATTTTTCGCCTGCTTTACTCTTATGAGCGCGGCGGCAATAAAATGTTTTTCTGTGGCGATGGATTACGGTACTGGTGTAGTTACGGCAATGACAGACTTTATAACCAAGCTGTCACCCATGTTTATGCTGATGATGGCAGCAAGCGGACGAAGTATTTCAGCCGCGTCGTTTCAGCCTGTAATGTCGGGCGCGGTGTATGTCGTGTCAGTCGTGATAGAAAAATGTCTTGTGCCGCTTATAGCCTTCAGCTCGGTGTTGAGCGTGGCAGGAAATATCAGTGACAGAGTACAGCTTTCGGGGTTTTGCAAGGTGGTAAAATCAATTGCAAAGTGGCTTATGGCTGCAATTATCACAATTTTCACCGGAATAAGCGCAATTTACGGGTTTTCCGCTCCTGCTCTTGATGCAGTAAGCGGCAAGGCTGTAAAGTTTGCTGTGGGAAGTCTTGTTCCGGTGGTGGGTACGTTTTTGTCAGATACGCTTGAAACAGTTGTAAGCGGTACGCGTCTTGTCAAAAACGCAGTGGGTACGGCGGGTATGATTGTGATGTGCCTGATTTGTGTTATACCGATTTTGAAAATCGGCATAATACAGCTTATGCTGAAACTTACATCGGCAATTGCCGAACCGCTTACGGATAAACGTATATCCTCGATGATGTGGGAGGTGTCAGAATCGGTTACAACTATTTTTGCTGTCGTAATTATGGTTGCTGTGCTGTTTTTAATAAATATTGCCTTAATGATGGCAGTTACGGGCGGAGGCTAAGACTGAATAAAATCTCCCGACTCACCGTTTTTTGGAACTCGAAGTACATTTGTACGATTTTGTTACTCAAAACGGTCATTTGAACAATTTTATTTCAGTCTTATTGTTAAAGGAGTACAGATATGAAAGCATACATAATGTCGATAATAGGCGCAACGCTTCTTGCCGCTATGGCAGGAATACTGGCGCCGGAAAAATGGCGGGGCTATGTACAGGTGGTTACGGGTCTTGTAATAATAAGCTGTATAATAGCGCCTGTAAGCTCGGTGGTAAGAAGCGATATATTTTCAGGCTTTGAGAGTGTTGAAGAAAATATTTCCGATGGGGAGGCGCTTCAGTCGGAGCTTGTAAAAAAACAGCTTAAAGAACGTGTTGATGCTGATTTGGCGGCTCGTATAAAAAAAGAATACGGACTTAATATAAGTTCTGATTGCAGTATACGGGTCAATGAGGAAGGTGAGATAGAAGGGGTAGAGAATGTACGTATTTACGGGGATAAATTAACAGACCGCGCGCGGAACAGAATATGTGAGGTTTACGGTCTTAAACCGTATGAGGTGGTTTATGAATAAGGAAGAAATTTTAAAAATATTTAAAAACAAGCATAACCGGGTGATATGTATAATATTTATAATTGGAGTTGTACTCATGGTGGCGGCGGGCGGACATAAAAAGGAAGCACCGGCTGTTAATGCCGATACGAAGGTAAGCGCCGAAGCTGAGGAAGGGCGGCTTGCAGGTATTCTTTCCGAAATAAACGGCGCAGGAAAGGTATCGGTGATGATAACCTATTATTCAAGCTCACAAAAGGATATCGCTTATGAAACAAAGACTGCCTCGAGAGAGGACAAGAGCGAGGAGAGCGAAGATAAGAAGGCTGTCATGACGGACGGAGAGCCTATGGTGGTAAAAGAGGTGTACCCGAAGGTCAAGGGTGTTATTGTGACTGCCGAAGGGGCGGGAAACGCGGCTGTAAGGTCGGCGATTTCTGAGGCTGTCGCTGCCGCCCTTGATGTACCTGCGCATAGAATCTGTATATATAAAAAGGAGGAAAAGAAAAAATGGTTTTAAAGAAAAAGGAGATAATTGCGGCATCGCTTGTAGTTCTTATAGGAGTGGCAGGCTATCTTAACTGGTCGTATCAGGACACAATAAAGGTACGTGACGGAGAAAGCTATATTGAAACAGGCAAGAAACTCGGCGAAGCTCAGTATGTAAACGCGGTTGATGAAAATGAGGAAAAGGAAGAAAATAAAGATGACAGCGAGGCGGCTAATGCTGATAATGCAGAGGACAGCAATGCTGAAAACAAAGAGGAAAACAGCGGTGAAACCGCTGAAACGGCAAGCAGTGAGAATTATTTTGAACAGGCTCGCATGAATAAAGAAAACTCCCGTTCAAAATCACTGGAAATATTGAATCAGACAGCTGAAAATGACAGCTTTGACAGTGAAATCCGTCAGAAGGCGGGAGATAAGATTCTGGCAGTTGCAAACAATGTTCAGAAGGAATCTGAAATTGAGAGTATAGCGCAGTCAAAGGGATATAATGAAATTTGCGTTTATGTAGATGATACCGAAGCAAATGTGATGGTAAGGAAAAACGGCTTCAATGACGATGACGCTGTAAAGCTTACAGCTATTGTAACGGAACAGCTTAAAATTTCCGCGCAAAATGTAAAAATAGTTGAAGTAAAATAAAATCTGTGATATACTATTCGTATATTAAGAATACGGAGGTAGCTATTATGGACGAAGAAATCAGAAACGAATTTGAGGAAACGGCGGAAGAAGATACAGCGGCGGAAACTATTGTTGAAACAGACGAGGAAGAACCCATAGGCAATATAAAAATTTCAGTTGATGTTGTTTCTACAATTGCCGGTATTGCGGCAAGTGAGGTTGAAGGTGTTGCCGGTATGTACGGTACATTTGCGGGAGGAATTGCAGAAATGCTCGGTGCAAAGAAAAATCCTTCAAAGGGAGTTAAGGTTGACATGGGCGAGGGTACTGCTGCGATTGATTTGTATATTGTAGTAGACTACGGCGTACGTATTCCCGAGCTGTCGTGGGAGATACAGGAAAGCGTTAAGAATAACGTTGAAACCATGACAGGTTTGGACGTTCTTAAAGTTAATATTCATATTGAAGGCGTAAGCTTTGAAAAGGAAAACGAGGAGAAAATCGAGCTTGACGCAGAGGACGGCAATGATACGGACGACATGGATGAAATCGCAGATTGATTTAAACGGATTAAACGGATAAATTGTTGTTTGGATTTTCAAACAACAATTTATCCAAAAACTCTTGACAAAAAAGTACAAAAGAGTATATAATTTAATATACAATCGAACAACAGAGTAGGTTTATGCGCGTAAAGTGCAGGGTGAACGGGGAGTTGTCACCCTGACGAAAAGCAGTATGCTTGCGGTGCATAGGTCGCATCCCGCTGGAAAAATAGTGAGCATCTCTTTTTTTGGCGAGTTTGATTGCCAAAAAAATTACGGAGGTGTTTTTTAATGCTTGAAAAGATTAAACAGTCAGCGAAAAATCTGACAACAGTAAGAGGAATAACTCTTGCGGGAATATTTATCGCCCTGCATGCGGTACTTGGAATTTTTAAAATTCCGTTTGCGCTGGACAACAGAATAACACTTACATTTGCGGTGTCTGCTGCGGCAGGCATAGTTCTGGGACCTGTTCCGGCTATGATTATATGCGGTTTTGGAGATATACTCGGATTTTTGTTGAATCCGGGAGGAGGCTCGTATTTTCCGGGCTTTACAATATCGGCAATGCTTGGTGGACTTATCTACGGGCTTTGCTTTTACAAACGCGGTAAAAAGTATTTTATGCTCTGGACGATTTTAGCCGTATTTATGGTGACGCTGTTTGTAAACATAGTACTTAATACCTATTGGCTGTCGGTTATGTATCAAAAGGCATATCAGGTATTTGCGGCAATGCGTATTATTAAAAATCTTGTGGTCTTTCCCGTTCATGTCATTGTCATATACGCTGTATTTATGTTAACCGAAAAAACCGGAATAGGTAAAAAATATCTATAATAAACAAATTTTTTGTCGAAAATGCCTTAAAATAATTAGAATATGTCACTTGAAAAAATAGCTAATATATGATATATTTGAATAGTAAAAAGCTACATAATCTGTTCATGCAGAAGGAGATTTACTATGACAAATAATTTTATAAGTGATGAAGCGCCGATAGTGGGCAAGCTGAGTATCATCAGCATGAAGGGCTGTGAAAATATCACGGCGAGGATTGACGAGTATTTAAAGGCATTCCGTAACTACGAGGATACGGAAACGTACGTTACTCATGTAAACTGTCCGAGATTCGGTACAGGTGAAGGTAAGTGCGTTATTGATGAAACAGTAAGAGGTCATGACGTATATATCATATGTGACGTATTCAATTACGGAGTTACATATAAAATGTATGGTTTTGAGAACCATATGAGTCCTGACGACCATTTTCAGGATTTAAAGCGCGTTATTGCGGCTATGGGCGGTAAGGCAAGACGTGTAACGGTGGTAATGCCCATGCTTTACGAGGGCAGACAGCACAGACGTGCGGGACGTGAATCGCTTGACGCTGCGCTTATGCTTCAGGAGCTTGTAAATATGGGCGTAGCCAATATTATTACATTTGATGCGCACGACCCGAGAATTTCAAATGCAATTCCTCTTTCGGGCTTTGATGATGTACAGGCTACATATCAGATGATTAAGGCGATTGTGAGGGCGGTTCCCGATATTTCGCTTAATAAGCAGGATACGATAGTAATATCTCCGGACGAGGGCGGTATGTCAAGATGTATGTACTATTCCTCAGTGCTGAAGCTTGACTTGGGTATGTTCTATAAAAGACGTGATTACTCGCGTATAGAAAACGGAAAAAATCCTATTGAAGCCCATGAGTATCTTGGACGTGAAGTCAGTGGCAAGGATGTTATTATTGTAGACGATATGATTTCGTCGGGCGAATCTGTTATAGATGTTGCAAGAAATCTTAAGAGTCAGGGAGCAAAGAGAATATTTGTATTTGCGTCATTCGGACTTTTCTGTAACGGTCTTGACTGCTTTGACGAGGCATATAAAGAGGGTATTGTGGATAAAATTTTCACAACAAACCTAATTTACAGAAATCCCGACCTTGCGTCGCGCGAGTGGTACTGGGAGGTTGATATGTCTAAGTATATCTCACTGCTTATTGATACGCTTAATCATGATGAAACTATCTCCAACCTGCTTAATCCTGTTAATAAGATTAAAGCTCTTGTCGATAAGCTTGAAAACAAATAAATATAGGAGAACAGTATATGCAGTGTATATTACTTGCGGCGGGTTATGCAACGCGTTTGTATCCGCTGACCGAAAATATGCCGAAAGCTCTTTTAAAGCTTGGCGATAAAACTATACTTGATATGGTAGTGGATAAAATTGATGAAGTTCATGACGTGGAAAAGATATATATTGTCACTAACAAAAAATTCTGTAAAAACTTTGAGGCATGGGCGGAAGAGCATAACGGAAGCAAGCCTGTTGAGGTAATCAACGACCATACTACCGATAATGATAACCGTCTTGGCGCTATCGGGGATTTAAGATATGTTATCGACTTAAAGAATATTGATGATGAAATTCTTGTCATGGCAAGCGATAATATATTTAATTTTTCACTCAATGATTTTGTTGATATATATCGTCAGAAGAATTGTGACATGATTTGCGCACACAGAATAAAAAAACGTGAGGATTTGCATTCAATGGGCGTGGCTGAGCTTGATGAAAAAGGTAAGGTTCTGGGATTTGAGGAAAAGCCGGAAAATCCGAAGACAGACTTGGGTGTATCGCCGTTTTATCTTTATAAACAAGATACGCTGCCGCTTATTGATGAATATTTAAAGACAGGTAATAATCCTGACGCGCCCGGACATTTTGTTCCGTGGCTGATAGGCAGAAAAGATGTATATGCGTATGTTTTTGACGCTGTACGCATAGACATAGGAACTCCCGAAAGCTATTATGATGCTGTGGACAGACTGGAAAAGGGTATATTATTTAAAGATTAAAAAGGACGTAAGTCCTTTTTTTCTTTTGTGACAGGCATGGCGTGTCCGTACAGGAATACACCTCTTTTTAAATGTATAGAGATAGTATTGAATATATTCAGAAAGGTAATGGTGTTATGGTAAAAAAAAGGGCAATGAGAGAACAGGCGTCGGCAGAGGTGAGGGGAAGCGGTAAATATCCGAATTTAAGAGGGAAGGTAACTTTTGTTCAGATGACAAACGGTGTGCTTGTCACAGCGGAAATGTTCGGGCTTCCGTATAATACGGATAAGTGCAGCAACGGAATTTTTGCGTTTCATATACATTCGGGCGGTTCATGTACGGGAAATAGTGAGGAACCGTTTGCGAATACCGACGGACATTATAATCCGAATAATTGTCCGCACCCGTATCATGCGGGCGATTTACCGCCGCTGTTCGGGAATAAAGGATATGCGTATATGTCGGTTTTTACCGATAGATTTACTGTAAGGGAAATAGTCGGAAGGACAGTCGTGGTGCATGCAAATTATGATGATTTTTCGACACAGCCGTCAGGCAATGCAGGAGCTAAAATTGCCTGCGGTTTAATACGCGCGTGAATTGAAGCAGGAAGAGATTCCTGCTTTTAATTTGCGTAAAATCGGGCATAATACGGAGGTGTCGGATACATGAAAAAAAGTTTAAAAAAAGTGTTGACAAAGGACAGGCTTTTTGATATAATAGACTGCGTCAGTTGAGCTGACATAACAATATGGAGAGATGTCTGAGTGGTTGAAAGAGCCGGTCTTGAAAACCGGTGACGGTTTGCGCCGTCCGTGGGTTCGAATCCCACTCTCTCCTCCATTTTATTTTACAGACAAAGTCTGTGAAAGAAAATTAAATAACAGTGCTTGCATACAAATCTGATTGCTAATTAGAACGGCAGCAATTAAAATTTTAATGTATGCAATTTTCTTTATGGAGAAGTACT
>CAJTUY010000041.1 GCA_910579415.1 uncultured Clostridia bacterium
GGTATATGGGATTTTGTAAAAAACAGCGGTGAATACAACGCGGACAACTGGGAGCTTGACTTTGTTGGATTTTTACCGGGCAAACGCGAGAGCAGAAGATATGTGGGTGACTACATAATGAATCAGAATGACGTCAGAAGCGAGGGACGTTTTGATGATATAATAGCGTATGGCGGATGGACAATGGATGACCACAACCCTGCCGGAATTAACACAAGGGAAAAACCGAATATATTCCACCCTGCGCCGTCGCCGTTCGGAATACCGTATAGATGTGTTTATTCAAAAAATATAGAGAATCTTTATTTTGCGGGACGTAACATCAGCGTTACGCATACTGCTATGAGCGCGTCAAGAGTAATGGCAACCTGCGCTCTTTTAGGTCAGGCTGTCGGAACGGCGGCATCTATTGCGGTTAAAAACGGCATAATGCCGCGTGAGGTTGGAGAAAAGCATATAGACGAATTGAAGCAGACGCTTATGTATGACGGCTGTTATCTGCCGTTTAACAAAATGGAGATGTCAGACCTTACAAAAAATGCGATTATTACATCCACAGGAAGTAATGCGGAAAAGCTTTTAAACGGACTGGAACGAACAATTGACGGTGACGATAATTGCTGGAAGGGAAAGACGGGAGATACCATAACATTTGAATATGACAGAGAATATCTGATAAATGAAATTCGGCTTGTGTTCAACAGCGACCTTAACAGGGAAACGACAGGAGCGGGCAAGTATATTCCGGAGAAAATGACAGTTTGCAATATACATAAAAATGCTCCTGCGCTGAATGTTCCCAAAACGCTTGTAAAGAGTATGAAAATAGAGCTGTGCGGTGCTGATAATATATGGCGTGAGATTAAAGGAATAGAGAATAATCATCAGAGACTTGTAACGGTCAAGGTCGGAGAAAATGCAAAAGCGGTACGCTTTACGCTCACAGAAACCAACGGAAATGAACAGGCGGAAATTTATTCGATAGATTTAAAATAAACTCGGGAAGGAGATGGCAAGAGGTTGAATTTCAGACAAGTAAATCTTGATTTTCACACGAGTGAAATGATAGAGAATATAGGAGAAAAATTTAATAAGGAACAGTTTCAGGCAGCTCTCAAAAAAGGGTGTGTAAATTCTGTCACACTGTTTGCAAAATGCCATCACGGGTGGTCGTATCACCCGACAAAAACTAATGAAATGCACCCTCATCTTAATTTTGACTTGCTGGGGGCGCAGATTGAGGCGGCACACGAGATAGGAGTAAAGACGCCTGTATATATATCGGCAGGGCTGGACGAAAAAACAGCTCGCCGTCACCGTGAATGGCTTGTCAGAAATAAAGACGAGTCTACAATGTGGGCAAAGGATTTTACTGAAGCAGGTTATCATAAGCTTTGTATGTCTTCTCCGTATCTGGATTATTTAATAGAACAGATTGAAGAGGTATGTGAAAATTATGACGCTGACGGAATATTTCTTGATATTGTCGGTGTTCAGCCGTGCTATTGCCAGAGTTGTATAGCGGAGCGTACCGCAATGGGAATGGACCCTTATGATGAAAAAGCAGTTCTTGAACACGCGGAAATGGTGTATAAGAGATATGCCGAAAAAACACGCAAGGCGGTTGATAAATATAAAAAGGGACTTCCGCTGTTTCATAACGGAGGACATATCCGTCAGGGCAGACGTGATTTGGCGTATTATAACACACATCTGGAGATTGAAAGCCTGCCTACGGGCGGTTGGGGATATGACCATTTTCCGTTTTCGGCAAGATATTGTCAGGGCTTGGGTATAGAATATCTCGGTATGACAGGTAAATTCCATAGCTCGTGGGGAGAGTTCGGAGGCTTTAAGCACCCGAACGCGCTCAGATACGAGGTGTCACTTGCTGCGGCGAACGGCGCAAAATGTTCGATAGGCGACCAGTTAGCACCTAACGGTGAAATGGATATGGTTACATATGATTTAATCGGGCGCGCATATGCGGAGTTGAAGGAGAAAGAAGCTTGGCTTGATAATGTTGCATCTGTGTCAGATATTGCCGTAATAGCGCCTGAGGCATACAGCCGGGCGTTAAGTACGGGTCAGATGACGCAGGTAGATGATTCAGGCAGCGGCGTGAGCAGAATTTTGCTCGAAGGAAAGTATCTGTTCGATGTGGCGGATTTTGAAACGGAGCTTGATAAATATAAGGTAGTCATTCTGCCTGACGTAATAAGGGCAGACGAGAAATTTGCACTGAAATTAAAACAATTCTGCAAAAACGGCGGTAAGATACTCGCTACGGGAAAATCGGCTTTGTATGAGGATAAGAATGAATTTTGCCTTGGGCTTGGTGCAGAGTGGATTAAGGAAAGTCCGTACAGACCCGACTATTTCAGACCGTCTGTAAAAATTGACGGTATGGGCGAGACGGGATATGTGATGTACGGCAATGGTGAAAGAGTACGCTGTACAGGTACAGAGCTTGGCGTACGCGAAAATCCGTATTTTAACCGTTCATACAAGCATTTCTGTTCACATCAGCATACGCCGAACAGCGGTGAATACGGAGGCGCAGGAATGACCGAGGGACAGGACGGAATATATATTGCCTGGGATATTTTTAATGATTATGCAGTAAGCGGAGAAATACATTTGAAGCAAATAGTGGTTTTTGCGCTTGACAGACTGCTCGGCGAAAGAAAAACGCTTATAACAAATCTTCCTGCGCAGGGAGTGGCAACGCTTATGGAGCAGAGCGGCAGACAAATATGTCATCTGCTTTATGCAAGTCCTGTAAAGCGCGGCAATGGAGTTGAAATAATCGAGGATATACTGCCTGTATACGATATTTCGGTAAGCATAAGAACCGATAAAAATATAAGACGTGTTTATCTTGCTCCGCAGATGGAGGAAATTCCGTTTACTTATGAAAACGGACGCGTTACGGTTCAGATAAAAAAACTGGAATGTCATCAGATGGTAGTATTTGAATGAGAGGGATTTGAAAGATGAAGGTATTGGCGATAGGAAACAGCTTTTCGAGCGATGCTATGCGTTATTTGCATAATATAGCGAAAGCTGACGGAGTGGATATAAAAACGGTGAACCTGTTTATCGGCGGCTGTCCTCTGTCAAGACATTATTCTAATATGCATAATGACGCGGCAGATTATGACTTTGAATTTAACGGCGAACGAACGGGAATTAAAGTGTCAATACGTCAGGCGCTGCAAAGTGATGTTTGGGACGTTGTAACCTTACAGCAGGCAAGCAGTCTGAGTATTGACTACGATACATATCAGCCGTATCTCGGAGCGATTGCAGATTATGTACGCATACACGCGCCTAAAGCAAAAATTATGCTGCATCAGACGTGGGCGTATGAGCAGGACAGTGATAGGCTGACTAAGGAGCTTGGATATAAAAATCAAACGGAAATGTTTGAGGACCTAAAATCGGCATATGCAAAAGCGGCTCAGGAACTGGGTGATATAGACTTTATCCCTTCGGGTGAAACATTTCAGAATTTAATAAAGACGGGTATAGGTCATATTCACCGCGACACCTTCCACGCGTCGTTGGGACTTGGACGTCTGGCGCTTGGATATGTTTGGTATGAAACACTGACGGGAAAGAATTGTGCAGATAACAGCTTTGCAGAGCTTGACGAGCCTGTAACAGAGCAGGATAAAAAAGCGGCGCAGATTTGTGCGCATAAAGCAGCAGAGCAGTACAGGAGGATATAATATGTATAAATTTAATAACAGGGAAATAACTTTTGATAAGTATAATACGCCTACACCGTGGATGAACTATCTTTCAAACGGTACATTCCATACTATGATTTCTCAGGCAGGCGGCGGAGTGGCATTTTATAAATCGCCGCAGATATGGAGAATAAATCATTATCGTTTTTTCCATCTGCCGACTGACAGAAGCGGTTTTTATACCTACATTAAAGATGGCGCGGACATATGGTGTCCGACCAACGAACCGTGTAAGGTAAAGCCTGACGAGTGGAGTTCAACGCATGGTATGGGATATACGCGCTTTGAAGCTAAAAAGAACGGTCTGGCGGTTAACAGTACATATTTTGTTGGTGAATATGAGGACGCGCTTATATGGAACCTGAAAATAAAATCGGACAGTGACAAAAAAATTTCTGTTTTCCCTTATGTAGAACTGGGTATGATGGAATTTATGCGTGAATTACAGTGGCAATGCTATAACAAGCATCAGCTTACCGCATATAATCTCGGCGATATTCTGGTATACAAATACGGAGTGGAGGACCAGCCTCGTCCGAATGAAACGCCGCTTGTATACTTTGCAGCGGATACGGAGGTTACAGCGTTTGACTGTGACCGTGATGAATTTGTCGGTTCTTACAGAAGTGAGGAAAATCCTCAGAATGTTGAAGGGGGAAAATGTACAAATTCAACGCTTTACGGCGGCGACCCGTGTTTTGCGCTTCAGCTTGACATAGAGCTAAAGGCAGGCGAGGAAAAAATAGTGAATATTTTTCTTGGCACGGCAATGACGGAAAATGATATAAAAAAGAGTGTAAGTCATTGCAGAGAAAAGGATTTTGTAAATAAATCATATAACAGGTTAAAGGAACAGTGGGACAATTATCTTGGCAAATTCCAGTGTGAAATACCTGATAAAGACGCTCAGACAATGATAAATATATGGAATCCGTATCAGGCGGAGCGTAATTTCCAGTTTTCGCGTAATATAAGCTATTATGCAACAGGTACTTTCAGAGGAGTTGGAGTCAGGGATACTGCTCAGGATATTCTGGCAATGGTTCCGTTTGACCTCAGAAGAGCAAAAAATAAACTTAACCTTTTGTTTACACAGCAGTATCAGGACGGTCACTGCAACCACTATTGTTTCCCGACAGAGGGATGGGAGCCTGTAACCCGTATTCACAGTGATAATCATTTATGGCTTGTAATGACATGTTACCATATAATTATGGAGGAGGGCAGTCTTGATTATCTCGACGAGGTTGTGAATTTTTATGACGGAGGCAGTGCAACGGTATGGGAGCATATTAAGAAATCAATTGATTTCTGTATGTCTAATCTCGGAATAAACGGATTTCCGCTTATGCTTTCTTCTGACTGGAACGATATGCTTTATAAAGTGTGCCGTAAAGGCAAGGGCGAGAGTATATGGACGTCTATGCAGTTCGGAACTGTTTTAAGAATGATAGCTGAAATTGCCGCGCTTAAAGGCGAGGACAGCCAAAAGTACCTTGATATATATGAAACTCAGAAAAAGCTTGTTAACGAAAAGGCGTGGGACGGTAAGTGGTATATACGTTGTATAACAGACGAGGGTCGCTACATAGGAAGTGAAAAAGAGCCTCAGGCGAAAATATGGCTTAACACGCAGAGCTGGTCTGTAATAAGCGGTATGGGTGATAACGGAAACATCGCTATGGACAATGTAAACAAGTATCTTGATACTGAACTTGGAATAAAAAAAATACATCCGTCAATGCAGGATTATCCAACAAAGGAAGACCCTCTTACATATTACAATAAGGGCTGCGGAGAAAACGGCAGTGTGTTCTGCCACGCTAATACTTGGGCAATTATCGCAGAATGTATGTTGAAACACCCTGAAAGAGCCTATAAGTACTATCATCAGCTTTTACCTATGATAGCTCAGCAAAAAGCAGGTGAATGGCGTTATAAGGCAGAGCCTTATGTGTACGCTTCAAACATTTTCGGACCTGAAAGCGATAAGTTCGGGCTTGCAAACGTATCGTGGCTTACAGGAACGGCGGCTTGGATGTATATTGCGGTTACACAGTATATGTTCGGTATACGCGCAAGATGGGACGGACTTGAAATTGACCCGTGTCTTGCGGACGAAATGCTGCCTGCCAGAATTACAAGGGTATTTCGAGGACATAGGTATGATATTACGATTACTAAAAATGAAAAGACGTTTATACCTGAGTCGGATAAAGATGTCAGCGTAGTTATTTAAATCGGAGGTATTATGGATTTTAAGAATTTAAAAAACTTTATGGATAGTCTGACGGATTGGATTATTCCGGGTAACAGCGCGGTTGTCTATAAGGACGGTCAAAAGGTGTTCGAGTATAGTTCAGGCTATTCCGATTTGGAAAATAAGATAAAGATGACGGGCGAAGAGAATATAAATATTTATTCTTGCTCAAAGGTTGCGACAGTAACCGCAGCTCTGCAGCTTTATGAACAGGGAAAATTCCTGTTAAGTGACCCGCTTTACGAGTATATTCCCGAATTTAAGGAAATGTATGTTAGAAGCGGAGAACGCCTGGAAAAAGCAAAAAATCCAATTACACTGCGGAATTTGTTCACAATGACGGCAGGTCTGACCTACAATATGGATACTGACGCATTTAAAGAGGCAAATAAAATAACAGGCGGTAAAATGGATACGATGACGGTTGTAAAATGTATTGCAAAAGACCCTTTGCAGTTTGAACCGGGTGAGAGTTGGGGTTACAGCTTGTGCCACGACGTGCTTGCCGCTGTTGTAGAGGTGATTTCGGGAAAACGTTTCTCGGAATATATGAAACAGAATATATTTGAACCTCTGGATATGAAATATTCCTGCTATCATGCGTCCAAAGAAATAGAAAAACGTATGGCACAGCAGTATATTTATGATACAGGTGGAGAAAAAGACATTGTCACGCTGCAAAACAGTCAGAACAGCAGAGGAGTTATAAAGAACACGGGCGGCAATTCGCTGGTACCGGGTGAAGAGTATGACAGCGGCGGAGCAGGAATTATCACAACTGTACAGGATTATGCAAAATTTGCGGCAGCACTTGCAAATAAAGGTCTTGGAATAAACAATAACAGGATAATCAGCTCGGGGACTGTTGAATTATTAAGAACAAATCAGTTAAATAACGAGCAGATGAAGGGATATAACTGGCACCGGCTTGCAGGCTACGGCTACGGTCTTGGCGTAAGGACAATGGTTGACAAAGCGGCGGCAGGCTCCAACGGCTCAATAGGTGAATTTGGCTGGGGCGGCGCGGCAGGTTCAAATATACTGGTAGATACAGATTTGAATTTAGCTGTATTCTATGCGCATCATATGCTTAATCCGCAGGAAGAATATTATCAGCCAAGATTGAGAAATGTAATATATTCAAGTATATAATAAAAGAAAGGAAGTAGATAAAATGAAACCAAGAATAGGGATAAGACCAACAATCGACGGACGCTGGGGTGGTGTCAGAGAAAGTCTTGAAGAAAAGACATTGGCAATGGCAAAGGCGGCGAAGGAGCTTATTGAAAGCAATGTACACTATCAGGACGGAACTCCTGTCCAGTGTGTAATTTCACCGTGTACAATAGGTTCGGGAGCAGAGGCGGCAAAGTGCAATGACTATTTTTCAACGCAGAATGTGTGTGCGTCGCTTGCAGTTACTCCGTGCTGGTGCTACGGCTCGGAAACTATGGATTTAAGCTCGGATACAGTAAAGGCTGTATGGGGCTTTAACGGAACGGAGCGTCCGGGCGCAGTTTATCTTGCGGCTGTTATGGCGGCATTCGCTCAGAGAGGACTTCCTGCATTTTCAATGTACGGTCACGACGTACAGGACATTGACGATAACAGCGTTCCCGAAGATGTTGCGGAAAAGATGATACGCTGGGCAAAAGGCGCAATTGCAGTAGGACAGATGAAGAATAAGTCCTATGTCAATCTTGGCGGCGTGTCAATGGGTATTGCAGGCTCGTACTGTGATATGTCTTTTATGCAGAAGTATTTAGGTATAAGAGCGGAGTTCGTTGACCTGACAGAAATATTAAGAAGAATAACACTTGGCATATATGACAAGGACGAGTATGAAAAAGCTCTTAACTGGATAAAAGCAAACTGCCCTGAAGGCTTTGATAAAAACGCAGGCAAAAATCTTCCTGAAATCATCACAAAATCAAAGGTTGTTCCCAAAGATAAAGACTGGGAGTTTATCGCTAAATTTACTATAATCGTCAATGACATTCTTTACGGAAATGAAAAGCTTGCCGAAATGGGTTGGCATGAGGAATCGCTCGGTAAAAATGCGATAGTAGGCGGTTTTCAGGGACAGCGTAACTGGACAGACTGGCTGCCGAACGCTGATTTTACAGAGGCGATTATGGCGTCTTCATTTAACTGGAACGGCAAGAAAATGCCTACGCCGTTTGCAACTGAGAATGATACATTAAACGGTATTTCAATGTTGCTTGCAACTCTTGTTACAGGCAAAGCGCCTGCATTCCACGATGTTCGTACATACTGGTCGCCTGATGCTGTAAAGCGTGTTACGGGCAAGGAACTTACAGGTAAGGCAGAACAGGGAATAATACACCTTATCAATTCGGGAGCTACCGCGCTTGACTGTACGGGAGCGGCTAAGGATGAAAATGGAAACGGCACTCAGAAAGAGTGGTGGAATATGACTGATGAGGATATAAAAGCGTGCATTGAGGCTACTGACTGGTGCAGAGCTGATTATGAGTATTTCAGAGGCGGCGGTTTCTCAAGTCATTTCAGAACAAAGGCGGAAATGCCTGTTACAATGCTGAGAGTAAACCTTGTCGAGGGAATAGGACCTGTTATTCAGATAGCGGAGGGTTATACCTGTAACCTTGACGATGATGTACACGATAAGCTTGACAAGCGCACAGACCCGACATGGCCGACAACTTGGTTTGCGCCGATACTTACAGGTAAGGGAGCATTTACCGACGTATACAGCGTAATGGCAAACTGGGGCGCTAATCACGGCGTTACAATCGGCGGACATGTTGGAGCGGATTTAATAACGCTATGCTCAATGCTCAGAATTCCTGTAACAATGCACAATGTACCTTCGGAAAAGGTATATCGTCCGCACGTTTGGTCGTCCTTCGGAACAGAGGACGCGCAGGCAGCAGACTATGCAGCATGCAAGAATTACGGACCAATGTACAGATAAAACAAATATAGGATATGCGGTAAAAAGCCGCATATCCATATATGATTACAGGGTATATACTAAAAATTTGTTACCCACATATACTAAACAGACTTTCTCTCCCTAACTTGTATATACCTTGTAATGAACACAAAAGCTGCTCGTTTTGAGCAGCTTTTGTGCGTTTATTTTACAGCTTCTTTATGAACTTCTTTTTTTATTTTTTCTGGTTTCAGGTTATCGTACATTTCGTCTTTTTTCATATTTTCAAATGCAACGGCAAGCATAAGCTTTATACGGTTAAGCTGATTTACCTCACTTGCTCCCGGATCATAGTCAACTGCGACAATATTAGCCTGAGGGAACTGTCGGCGCAGTTCTTTAATCATACCCTTACCCGTAACGTGGTTGGGAAGACACGCAAACGGCTGAACGCATGCAATATTAGGCACACCTGAATTTATAAGCTCAATCATTTCGCCTGTCAGGAACCAGCCCTCGCCTGTACAGTGGCCAAGCTGTAATACGCTTTTTGCGCCTTCTGCAATATCAACAATATGTTTAGGTGCGCGAGCTGAAAACTTTGTGCTTTGATTCATTACCTTAACCATATGCTTACGGTAGCTTTCTATACCCCAGATTGCAAGGTTGCACAACGCCATTGTAGTATACTTAGCACCGAGATTATCGTGCTTAAAGTTGTTGTTGTAAAGACAGTAAAGCATAAAGTCCGCAAGTCCCGGCATGACAGCCTCGCCGCCCTCTGATTCAATAACGTCTATAATATTATTGTTCGCGTCGGGATGGAATTTAACTAGAATTTCTCCTACAACGCCGACTTTTGGTTTTTTTATGGTTTCATCAATTTTGATGGCGTCAAAATCCGCAATTATTTCATCAATAATACGTTTGTGCTTAAGATTTTTTCGTCTGTTGTTTACAATATCACTGTATAGACGCTTCTGCCATTTGTCGTGAAGTGCATTTGTCTCTCCTTTGTTAACCTCGTACGGACGGACACGCAACGTAAGTGTCAGAAGTAAATCACCCCATGTACAAGCCTTAATAAGACCATCCACAAGCTTTGGTGTGATAGTAAAGCCCGGATTACCTTCAAGACCCGATACATTCAGTGAAATTACAGGTACATTCGGATAACCTGCCTCTTTCAGTGCCTTTCTTAAAAAAGCGATATAGTTTGTTGCGCGGCAGCCGCCGCCTGTCTGGGTAATCATAACAGACGTGTTTTCGGGGTCGCATTTACCGCTTACAAACGCGTTTACAAGCTGTCCCGTAACCATAATGGACGGATAACATGCGTCATTATTAACGCTCTTTAGTCCTGCTTCAATATCCTCAGAGGTGGCGTGTTCAAGAACAAGCGCATTATAACCGTTAGCGCGTAAAACTGCCTCAAACAATCCAAAGTGGGTAGGGGACATCTGCGGGAAAATTATAGTGTGTTTGGCTCGTTCTTCTTTTGTAAAACGCACGCGGTTAATCGTGTAGTCCTCTATTTTATGCGGTACAAAATCACTTGCATCGCGTTCTTTTACAGCCGCCTTAAGCGAGCGTACGCGTATACGTGCCGTACCGAGATTGGAAACCTCGTCGATTTTCAATGTTGTATAAATCTTTTCGTGTGACTGAATAATTTCCTGTACCTGGTCGGTAGTTACTGCGTCAAGACCGCAGCCGAATGAATTAAGCTGAATAAGCTCCAGACGCGGATTTTTGATTACCTGAGCCGCTGATTCATACAGCCTTGTATGATATGCCCATTGGTCAACAACGCGTATATCACGCTTCAAGTGACCGAGATGCGCCACGCTGTCCTCCGTAAGAACGGCAAATCCAAGAGATGTAATCATATCCGGAATACCATGATTGATTTCCGGGTCAATATGGTATGGACGTCCTGCAAGCACAATACCTCGTTCATCATGTTCATCAAGCCATTTCAGGGTTTCAACACCCTTTTCACGAATATCATTCTTGTAATTTTGCAATTCGTCAAATGCTTTGTCGGCAGCTGAATCAATTTCGGGTTTTGTAAAGCTGTAATCTGACATAGCCTTCATCATCTGGCGCTTAAAAGACGGCTTATCCGCAAGGTTAATAAACGGATACATAAAGTGAATATCCTTCTGACGAACAATGTCCATATTATTGTAAATAACTTCGGGATAAGATGTTACCATAGGGCAGTTAAAGTGGTTTCCTGCGTTGGAATATTCTATCTGCTCGTAAGGAATACAAGGATAGAATATTGTCTTTACACCCTTGTCAATAAGGTCCTGTATATGACCGTGTACAAGCTTTGCAGGGTAACATGCACTTTCTGACGGTATGGAATCAATACCCTTTTCGTAAATAAGGTGTGTGCTTCTGCCCGAAATCTTTACAGAAAAGCCAAGCTCGGTAAAGAAAGTAAACCAGAGCGGATAATTTTCGTAAATATTTAGAACACGGGGTATGCCAATAACGCCGTGAGGTGCGGAATCCGCCTTTAACGGCTTATATGCAAAAGCACGTTTGTATTTGTAGTCAAACAAATTAGGCATTTGTTTTTTTTGTTTTTCTTCACCTGCGCCTCGTTCGCATCGGTTACCCGATACAAACTGACTCCCGTCAGAAAACTTGGTTATTGTAAGCTGACAGTGATTGTTGCACTTCTGACAGCGTGTCAGTGACGTGTCGAAAGTAAAGCTGTCAAGCTCGTCTGCTCTGATAATATCACATTCGCCGCCGTTCCAACGTTCCATTGCAATGAGAGCAGAACCGAACGCGCCCATTATACCTGCAATATCGGGACGGACAACGTTCTTTTCGGTTA
The DNA here is from genome assembly GCA_910579415.1 of uncultured Clostridia bacterium. Lineage (GTDB taxonomy): Bacteria > Bacillota > Clostridia > UBA1381 > UBA1381 > Hominilimicola. The sequence goes on from CAJTUY010000041.1 coordinate 11,787, forward strand.
AAAGCTCAAAACAGCGCAAAATTGCGTTATTATTAAAGGTACCGCCCTGAACAACTATATTTTCACCCATCTGCTGAGGGTCACGAAGCTTAATAACCTTGTATAGCGCATTTCGGACAACAGAATAGGAAAGACCTGCACTGATGTCGCCTACCGTCGCGCCTTCTTTTTGTGCCTGTTTAACGCGTGAATTCATAAATACTGTACAGCGCGTTCCCAAATCAACCGGATTTTCAGCTTCAAGAGCTTCTTTTGAGAAGGAAATTGTGTCAAGCCCAAGACTTTCAGCAAAAGTCTGAATAAATGAACCACAGCCTGAAGAACATGCCTCATTCAGCATAATACTGTCTATTACGCCGTTTTTGATTTTCATACACTTCATATCCTGACCGCCGATGTCGATAATAAAATCAACGCCCGGAGAGAAGTAGTTAGCCGCCTTGTAGTGCGCGATTGTTTCGATTTCGCCTTCGTCAATGCGGAAAGCGGTTTTTAACAATAGTTCGCCGTAGCCTGTTGTGCAGGCGTTTGCTATGTAAGCCTTTTCGGGAAGGAGCGAGTATAACTCACGCAGTATGCTTATACCGCAGGTAATCGGACTTCCTTCGTTTTTAGCATAGTAGTCATAGAGAATGTCGCCGTCCTCGTTAATAAGAGCTGCTTTTATAGTGGTTGAACCAACGTCAAGACCGAGAAAAACAGGACCGTCGGCAGTTGAGATGTCGCGTCGTCTGGCAACGTGCTTGCCGTGACGGTCAAAAAATTCATTGCGTTCATTATCGTCAATAAACAGCTTTCTCATACGCGTTATTTCTGCGTCAACGGATTTTGCCGTATCAAGCTGTTCAATAAGAGTATCAATATTTGTGGTTTTATTATCTTCGTGCATAAGAGCTGCGCCGAGAGCGACGAACAGCTGAGCGTTTTCAGGTGTTGTAAATGACTTTGCGTTAGCCTTCAGAGTTTCTTCAAACTGTCTGCGTAACTGAGGTAAAAAATGTAAAGGTCCGCCTAAAAATACAATATTGCCTTTAATAGGACGTCCCTGAGCAAGACCGCTTATCGTCTGCGTTACAACCGCCTGTAATATTGACGCGGCAATATCCTCGCGCGCCGCCCCTTCGTTTAGAAGCGGCTGAACGTCAGATTTTGCGAACACGCCGCAGCGAGCGGCAATTGGATATATAATCGAATGATTTTCCGCTAAGGTATTAAGACCATCCGCGTCAGTCTTTAAAAGTATTGACATCTGGTCGATAAAAGAGCCTGTACCGCCGGCACACGTACCGTTCATACGCTGTTCCAGACCACCCGAAAGATACAGTATTTTTGCGTCTTCGCCGCCGAGTTCTATAACAACGTCTGTTTCGGGAAGGAATGTTTTTATAGCAGTTTTATTTGCTATAACCTCCTGAACAAACGGCAACGAAAGCATTTTAGACAGCAAAAGACCGCCTGAACCTGTTATGACAACGGTAAATTCTGAATCACGAACAACCTCACGTACTTCGTCAAAAAGTGTTTTTACCGTACTTTTTATATCAGAAAAATGACGTCTGTACTCTGCAAACAGTGTGTTATTACTTTCATCAAGTACCACCACCTTGACAGTTGTAGAACCTACGTCAATACCCATATGTAATTTACTCATAGATGTAACCCCCTTACATATAGTTGAGCATTAAAAATCCATACTATCATTATATCTATTTATATAAGAATAGTCAAGCAAAAAAGAAGTAATAAAAACAGAAAAAATATGAACAAATTTTTTGCAAAAATCTTATTGACTTTTTTTGAGAAAAAATGTTAATATAAAATAAGAATTTTGGTGAGTTTTGGGGAGGAATAGAAAATGATAATAAATACGGGCGGACGTACCGATACCGTACAGTATTATACCGAATGGCTTTTAAAGCGATTCAGAGAAGGCTATGTTTTATCGAGAAATCCGTTGTTTACTAATAAGATAACACGTTATGAGTTGACGCCTGATAAGGTGGATTGCGTGGTATTTTGTTCTAAGAATTATAAACCTATATTATCGGGTCTGCACGAAGTTACAGACCGATTCAATACATATTTTCATTATACAATAACTGCTTACGGAAAAGATATTGAACCCGGAGTGCCGTGTATAGAAGAAAGTATGGAAACTTTAATTGAATTATCGAAATTAGTTGGGAAAGAGCGGGTAGCGTGGCGATATGACCCTGTTTTATTGACTAATGACTATACGGTCAGCCGTCATTTTGAAACGTTTGAGCGTATGGCAAAAATGCTTGCTCCATATGTTGACAGATGTATTTTCAGCTTTGTTGAGATGTATAAAAAACTTCAATTGAATATGCCTGAAATTATTCCGATGTCCGAACAGGATATGGACATCTTGGCTGGGGGACTTGGAACTATTGCGCACAAATACGGAATACATATACAGACCTGCGGTACAAACGGAGATTTCACAAAGTACGGAATATATTCTTCAGGGTGTATGACGCTTGATATTCTTGGGAATGCCAACGGTATAGAGTTTAAAAAGTTAAAGCATAAGGGTTCGCGTCAGGGCTGTCACTGTATTGAAAGCCGAGATATAGGCGCTTATGATACCTGTTTGAATGGCTGTAAATATTGTTATGCAAATAAAAATCCATATAAAGCATTTGAAAATTTTAAATATCATAATCCTGATTCTCCGTTGCTGCTTGGAAATGTGACGGAGGACGATACTGTTATTCAGGGAGCGCAAAAATCTTTTAAAAAGCAGGTATAAATAAAAAACAGCGTATATTTTACGCTGTTTTTACTTTACATTGTCTGCCGTCCCTCTAATGCTTTAATGAGCGTGATTTTATCGGCATATTCAAGGTCGCTGCCAATTGGTATGCCGTGAGCAATACGGGTAACCTTAACTTCAAACGGTGACAGCAGCTTTGAAATATATACCGCAGTTGCAGTTCCGTTTACCGTAGGATTGGTTGCCATAATGACTTCTTTAACAGTTCCGTCGGAAAGACGTAGTAAAAGTTCATTTATTTTAATATCATCAGGTGTTATACCATCCATAGGTGATAATGAGCCGTGAAGAACGTGATAAAGACCGTTGTATTCGTTTGTTGCTTCAATTGCTGAAACGTCCTCAGGACTTTCAACAACACAGATGACAGACGCGTCGCGCTTTGAGGAGGAGCATATTTTACAGGGGGCGCAGTCTGTAAGATTCTGACAAACAGGACAAAGCGAAATTTGACTTTTTGCCTCTGTAATGCATGCAGACATTGCCGCTGCTTCGTCGGGGGACATATGCTCCAAAATATGAAATGCAATTCTTTCAGCGCTTTTTCTGCCTATACCTGGAAGCTGTTCAAACTTTTCAATCAGATTTTCAATTATTGCTGCGTGCATAGGCTTAGAACAATCCAGGAATATTGATACCGCCGGTTACGGCACTCATACCCTCAGCCATCATATCATCAGCCTGAGTAATTGCGTCGTTTACAGCCACCATAATAAGGTCTTCAAGGGTTTCAACATCTTCGGGGTCAACTGCGTCCGGACTTATTTTTAGAGAAAGAATTTCTTTTTTTCCGTTTGCAGTAACTGTAACTGCGCCGCCGCCCGAAGTTGCCTCAACAGTCTTATCCTCCATTTCAGCCTGAACTCTTTCCATTTCTTCCTGCATTTTCTGAGCCTGCTTTACGACATTGCTCACATTTTTGTTTGTGTTCATTCCTGCGCCTGCAAAACCTTTGTATTTTCCCATTTTAAAATACCTCTTTTCTTATTTTTAGTTATTTTCATCTTCTTCGGATATTTCACTCTGCTCAAGGAATTCTTCACGGTCCTCGTCCTCATCAAAGGAGGATTGAGAGAAATCATCCTCAGTAGAATTATAATCAATAAATTCACTTTCGTCTGCGTCTTCAACTATTTCTCCGAAATTTTGAACAATTCTGTCCAAAGGGTCGGCTGTCTCGGAGGTGTCGGTGTTATTACCGGATTGCGGTAAATTCCAGAAATCAATTTGTTCGTCCTGTATCTCATTTTCGTATGCAAGTTTTACGGAAAAATCAGTACCCGAAGCATGTCTGAAGGATTGATTAAGCTTATCCTTATACATAACAGCTATATCATGAGCGCCTTTTTCGGTGTCTTTAAAAAGCATGATAATGCCGTCCGAATCAACTGTAATCTGACGATTCAAAAGACACGGGCGAAGATAGCCTGCGCTGTTTGACATGGTACGTGATATATTATCCCAATTTTTTGCGGTCTTAATAATCGGGTTGTCCGCATTAAGCTCAGATTTTGGTATAGGATTATAAAGCCGTATCGGAGTTTTTGATTTTTCTGATTTTTTCTCAGTTTCTTTTTCTGCCGGAGCGGTGTTTATACTGATGCCGTTTTTAAGCTTTTCTTCCAAGCGTGTAAGTCTGTCCTGAAGCGGTGACATATCGGAAACGGCTCCGTTTTCAACCTTTTTTTCAATAGTTGAAAGCCTGTCACCGAGAGCGGCGGGGGAGTCGTCAAATTCCGGTCTTGCAAGCTTTATAAGAGCAAGCTCGTATATAATTCTCGGAGCTTTGACCCAGCGCGTATCTGCCTGCGCTTCAGAAAGAGAAGCGGCGGCGTGTGAGAGTTTTTCAAACGAAGTTTTGTCTGAAAGCGATTTTAATTTTAACATATCTTCATCCGTATAGTCAAGTACGTCTTCCGGTTTGTCCGATATTTTGCATATAAGCATATCTCTAAAGGTTTTAATAAGTGAATCAATAAATACTCTTAAATCCTTACCGTCCGCTGCCAGAGAATCCATTACTGATATAATTTCATCTACACTTCCGTCGGTTATTGCGCCTATGACGCGCATTATTGATTCGGAGGCAGAAATGCCGAGTGTATTAGTTATATCTTCAGCGGTAATTTTATTGCCGCATGCGGAAACAACACGTTCAAGTATACTTAATCCGTCACGCATTGAACCGTCTGCGAGAGATGCAAGAAGCTTGTATGCATCGTCGGAAATGTCAAGCTTGTCACCATGAGCAATTTCCTTCATTCTCAGTATTATATCACTCGGCTTTATGCGTTTGAAATCAAAACGCTGACAGCGTGAGAGAATAGTCTGAGGAACCTTATGCGCTTCGGTGGTAGCGAGAATAAATATAACATGTTCCGGTGGTTCTTCAAGCGTTTTTAAAAGAGCATTAAACGCGCCTGAGGACAGCATATGAACCTCGTCTATAATGTATACGGTATATTTGGCATTAGTAGACACATAACGTACATCATCTCGTATTTCGCGTATATTGTCAACTCCGTTGTTGGAAGCTGCGTCAATTTCCTTTACATCAAGTATGCTTTCATCTAAAATCCCCTTACATATTTCACATTCATTGCAGGGACTTCCGTTTTGGGGATTAAGGCAATTTACGGCGCGCGAAAAGACTTTGGCGCATGTTGTTTTACCTGTTCCGCGAGTGCCGCAGAAAAGGTAGGCATGACCGATTTTGCCGTTTAGAATTTGGTTTTTCAAAGTTTGTGTAATATGACCTTGACCTACAATATCTTCAAAAACAGTAGGACGCCATTTCCTGTAAATAGCCTGATGCGCCATGATACCCCTCCTATGCTTATATATGAAAAAACGTCGCTTTGGCGACGAAAATATAATGGCTCAGACCGAGTTTACCGCAACACACCGAAAGCACCGCTTATTGCTGCTCGGTTCCCCGCCTGACAAGGTTCACGGGTTTCGGTCGCGCGGGCTCGGTCATCATCGCCGAATATATAATGCAATAATATTTCCTGATTATTATAATATATTTTACAGAAAACTGCAATACCTATTTTGAAATTTTTTTGGAATATATTAAAAATTTTCATCATAAAATGTTGGGTGGCTTCAATTTGTATACCAAAAGGAAAACGTTATGGAAAGGAGTCAGGGAAAAGGCTTATGGATAATGAAAATTTATACGAAAGCAGAAAAAAAG
>CAJTUY010000042.1 GCA_910579415.1 uncultured Clostridia bacterium
GGTCCCGAACCGCTCAAATATGTTGCGTACGAGCCAAGCTCATACGTTTTTTCAAATATTTCTTCCATACCGTCAATATAACTTTTACGATATTGCTGGTGCATCTTATCTCTTACGGCAGTTCTCAAAGCTTCCATATCTCCGGAAACCAAAGCCGCCTGAAACATCGATGCATGCGATATATTATATACAGCATCACGGAAATCTACCCTTGACGGCAATACCCCGCGTGATTTTTTTGTAGCTACAAAATAATCGGGAATTATTACCGCAAACTGTATATTACTGTCTATTTTCGTACTTTTAATTATTGTTGCGTCACCATCTGTAAGCGAAACGCAGAAACCTCCGTAAAGCGCCGGTCCCACATTATCCGGATGACCCTCCATCATTGCGGCAAGATGTATTATTTCATTATATGAAAGCGTTCTTCCCGAAATAATATTCGCCGCCAGCATTCCGCCGATTATACACGCGCTTGAACTGCCCAGACCGCGCGTCATAGGTATCTGACTGTCCTGAGTAATACGGTAACCTTTAGGCTCATACCCCACAGCTTTAAACAGGTACATCATAGCGCGGTAAATAAGATTATTTGTATCTTTCGGTATATAGCTCTGCGTATTCCTGTTCACAACCTCCAAGCCATCAGAAATTTCTTCTATGGTCATTCGGTTATGCAGTCCCAGTGCAACACCAAGTGTATCAAAACCCGCGCCCATGTTTGCGCTCGACGCAGGAACTCTAAGCTTAATCATCAGTTCAGTACTCGTATATTGGTAACCACATCACTGAGCATTGAAAGCTTCTCAATAACTTCCGACTGTGACAGCGGTTCTGTTACGAATGCAGACTCATTATCTACAATGTTATCAACAAAAGAACAATTTGAAAATATCTTCTGTACATTTTCAGCCGTATCTGTGGTTCTCACAAAATAAGAGAATTTTTTTGAATTCTTGTCAGCCATAATATTGCCCTGCGGCTTTTCCCAGAATATTTTCTTGCTTCTTTCACTGTGCTTTACCGCATCCACAATATCTGCAACCACTGCACTTGCCGTAGGAAGCTTTCCTGCGCCCTTGCCGTAGAACATTACATCCCCCACGCAGTCACCTGTCACCATAATCGCATTAAATACACCGTCAACGCCTGACAGAGGGCTATCGTTCTTTATCACCATCGGAGATACTATTGAATAAATCTTACCGTCCTTACCAAATTCCGCATAACCGATAAGTTTTACAACAGCATCCATAGCTGCCGCATACTTCACATCATCAAGTGTTATATTTGTAATTCCTTCTGTGTCTATATCGTTATAATCAACCAGTTTGCCGGAAGCCAATGATGCTAAAATAGCAATTTTTCTGCATGCGTCATGACCCTCAATATCTGCTGCCGGATTTCTCTCGGCAAATCCCTTCTGTTGCGCATCCTTTAACGCTGTTTCAAAGGTTTTACCGTTTTTAATCATCTGATTAAGAATATAATTTGTTGTGCCGTTCAATATACCGGCAATTTTTTCTATATTATTGGCAGTAAGACACTGATGCATAGGTCTTATAATCGGAATACCGCCGCCCACACTTGCTTCAAAGAAATAGTTCACATTTTTTTCACGCGCAATTTCCAAAAGCTCTGTACCATATGTGGCAACAAGCTCCTTATTCGACGTTACGACACTTTTTCCCGACTCCAAAAGGCTTTTTGTAAATTCATATGCAGGGTGAAGTCCGCCCATCACCTCAGCAACCACGCTTACTTCATTATCATTTATAATATCATTTACATCCTTTGTGAAAAGTTCTTTTTCGGGGTGGTCGTCAAAATCACGAATGTCAAGAATATACTTTAATTCAACCGGTTCGCCGTTTGCATTTACACAAAGCTTTTCCGAATTGGTCTTTATTATGTCATAAACACCGCTTCCAACAGTGCCGTAACCCATTATTGCAACCTTTGCCATTCTTATGCCTCCCTGTCTTTTTGTACTATAATGAATAATATTACCACATCATCGCGCTAAAGTCAATATTTTGAACCGCCAAATATGACTGGGTTTATCAATTTTCTTTTGTATAAATTAACCCACTATTTTCCCAGCCACCTGTCTGAGCGCGCATACTCGCGCATTTTCCGCCCGCTACTATTATATGGTCCCATACTTTTATATCTGCCGGAGCAAGGCAATTGCTGATTGCGCGCGTGGTGACAATATCTGTATCGGAAGGCTTGGCTACGCCGCTCGGGTGATTATGCGCAAGCACAATACAAGCCGCATCACTTTTAACCGCAATGCGTATAAGTTTGGATATATCAATATTCAGGCTGTCAAAGCCTCCTTCACATATACATGTACAGTGAATTACTTCTTTTCGTTTATTCAGGCATATCATGTAACAATATTCGCGTTCAGCGCCGTCAAACAAGTCTGACATATACTCCATAACGCTGTCCGTATCAAGCACATATCTGTTTGTATTAAAACGCACAGAATTATAATAATGTATGAATTCTCCAAGCATGTGTATATATTCGGCAGTATTTTCACCGACTTTATAAACGCCCGTAAGCTGTGCCTTATCAGCTTTAAACACATTTGCAAAACCGCCGCAGGCATTTATTAAATCATGTGCCGTTTCATTTGTATCAACACGCGGCTTGCACCATTGAAGCAAATATTCAAGCACTTGATGGTCCTGCCAACCGCCGAAGCCTCTTACGCGGAAATCTTCGCGCATTCTCCCCCTGTGTCCCTCATGAACATTTTTCTTTTCCATTGTATACACTCACCTTTATTTTTACTTATATCAGTATATCACCGCAGATATGATTTGTAAAGAAAAGAATAAAAAATCCACCCCATATGGGATGGATTTTTCGAGTCACAAATTATTTAAATCTGTAAATTACAATTTCCTGAAGTGTACCCTTATCTGCAAATCTTGCAAGCGCTATGTCGCCCTTCTTTACAGATGCGTCAAATTCTTCAACGTCATAGGCTTCACTGCCTTCTTCATCAACCTTTATATCATACTTTCCGTCACTCATTACTGTAATGTCAACTGTGTCAAGTATTTTTGAAAGGTCAAATGCCATCGTATCCAAAACTGCATCACCTTTACGATTAACTGTATCAAGTTTTAACACAGCATCGCTAGTGATTTCCATATTGGTTACATGACCGAAAGAGTACATATTACGTGTGTTAAACGAATCATATCCTCTGCCGACTGTAAGACCGCTATCACCATCATTATTATTAGTACCGTTTACTACCTGTTCATAAACATCGTCAGCGTCAACAATCTGCAAGATTCTGCTTCCGCCGTCACACAGTACTACATCACCTTCACCAATGAAATCTGCAAGCGACTTTCCTTTCGGGTCCTGAGCTTTCCAGAGAGCATCACCAGGTGTTGTTGTCTGGTAAACTCTCGGATTACCCGCAATAACACCATACGAATTTTCACTATACTTCATACCTATACACTTTGCAAAAACCGCATTCTTTGTTGTTGTAACAGATACTTCCTGATTTCCTGAATAACCGTTAATTACATAAACAGGATTATCCTCATCATCAATACTTGAATCAATACTTGTAACAACCATAGTAGGATTATTAGCGTTTGTATCCATATCAGAAATTTTTGCCTCTTCGTCTGTACTGTCTACAAAGTTGATAAATACAGTAGGTGTACTTGAATCACCGCATTCGCCAACAACGAAGTTACGGTTTGAACCATTTTCCCTTACTGCATATACAGATGCTGTAACTGTACCAATCTTATAGTCGGCTTCATTCTTCATGTTTGATGCTTTTGAAGGAACAGAGAATTCAAGGCCTCCGTCCTCAATTTTATATCCGTTTACAAGACCTGCCGTGATAGCTCTTCCCCTAAGATTTGTCGGGTTCATCTTTAATGCGCCGTCCGCCTCTTTATTCTGCTTTTCATCAATTGCGCAATAAAGTCTTGTAACATTGCCTGATGAATTTGTCTTATACTTAACAAGTCTTATCTGATATGAATCTGCATTCAGAAAACCATCATTTTTAATCATAGATGAAAGTGTTGTCTTTAATTCACTTGCAGACACACTTCGAGACGCCTTATCGCTCGGTCCCCAGAAATCAACGGACTTTTCGCTCGCCGTATATTCAACAGCTTTACCGTCTGTTGTCATAATTTTCAGAATATAATCCTCGCCGTTATTACTGTCATAGGCATTCATAAGCCAACCATACTTTTCACCCGTCTGAAGCTGACCTGATGCCGATGCTTCAATTCGTCCTACACGTCCGAATTTATCAAGATAGAATACAGCCTGTACTCCTGCCTTCAGGTCACCTGCCGCAACATCTGCAATATCATATTTTGTACCGTTTATAGTAGCCTTGCTTTCGCCAAACTTAGTTGAAACACCCGAAGCTGAGCCTGTAATGCTGTCACCCGTAACTACTATATCCACAACTGTATAATCAAGGCTCATCTTTAATGAAGCAACATCGTCTTTCTTTAGATTTCTTATTCTTGCTTCAGACTCACCCTTCTTTACAGTGATAGTTCTGTCTTCGCTGTCATCAAAGTTAAAACCGATAGAAACTGTATCTCCTACCTGTGCGCCTGCCGATGTATCGGCAATATCGCCATTCAGACGCTCAGCGCTTGCGCTTGAAACTACCATTGTAACATATGAGTCTACAAATACAACATCATAAACACCGTTCTTATCACTGTCAACCAGTCTTACACTTCCCACCTCAGCATTGCCGATAAGGTCGTTTATGTCTTCCTTGAAAAACGGACGTTCTTTTTCTGTTGCAGAAGCTTTCAAATCATCATATATTTTCGGAGTAAGAAGCTTACCGTTGAAAATAAGCTTCGCATCTGTACAATCCTTAGCCCTGCTTACACCATCAACCTTGATTGAACCCTTGCCTGTATCAAAGCCTGTAACTTTTTCAATGTCAGTAATATCATCAATTACATAAGAATCTGACTTTGAAGCATTATTGGAAACAGCCAGAACTTCAGGCATAAGACCTTTGTTCTCTCTGTAATAGAAAGTAATGCTCTGTGCAAGATAATCTTCAAGACCTGTAAGAGCGCACTCATACACTCTTGTCTTATCCTCATTTGCATCAGCCTTGTCCTTTTCTATCTGTATCTGATTTTCCTGCATTTTTGCATCTGTAAGAGTAGTCTTGTTTGTTGCCCAAAGAGTACCCTTTGCTTCAAGTACGTCAAACTTAGCTTCAGCAAGAGTTTCTTCTGATTTGTAGATAGGTGAACCGCCTTCATAACCGGCAATATCTCTGAAATCTGTCAGAAGCGAATTATAAACCATTTTAATAACTTCGCCTCTTGTTGATGGAATATCAGCTACACCCTTTACGCTCTTAGTAAGTCCAAGCTGCTCAGCCTCCTGCAAATAGCCGTTTGGCCAGCCGCCGAACTGCTCAGCTTCATATGAATAATTAAGCGCATTTACAAGCATAACCAATACCTGAGCATATGTAACCTCTCCGTCAGGAACAAAAGTGCCATCTCCCATACCACTTATAATGCTCTGTTCCATAGCGGTCTGAACCTGGTCAGCCGCCCAGTGTGACGCATCTACGTCTTTAAATACATTCTGATACTTTGAATGTGTGGAAATCGCAAGCATTCTCAGAACAATTGATGCCATCTCAGCTCTTGTTACATTAGAATCCGGTTTTACACTGCCGTCCTCATAACCTGAAATAATACCAAGCGAACTGCACAAAGCAAGCGACTTCTGATAATAGTTGTCCTTGTCATATGCACTGCCTGACTCCTCCGGCGCCTGTGTAGCCTCCGGTGTAGCAGTCGCTTCAGGAGTTGCCTCCGGTGCAGCAGTAGGAGCTTCTGTCGCATCAGGTGTTTCTGTTGCTTCAGGAGCCGCTGTTGTTGTTATTTCACTGTCAGCGTTTGCTTCGTCTTTATCAGCATCAGCAAAACCGACAACTCCAAAAGAACTTATAAGCATAGCTGAAGCTAAAAGCGCACAGACTAACTTTTTAATCTTGTTACCCATTTGAATACCTCCATAAATTTTTTAAATTATATAATATAATCGGAAATCATCCGATTTTATTAACAAAATTATACATTACAACAAAGCCTGAATACAGACAAAAATCAGTTATATTTGTCTAATTTAACGGCTTTCTTGTCCTCCTCGCGCGCCAAACGCGCGAATTCTTTATATTCAAGTGGCGAAACGCCTGTATATTTTTTAAATACCTGACTGAAATACTGAGAATTTGAACCGTATCCGACTTTTTCGGCAACCTCGTAAATCCTGTCCTTTTTTCCTTCGACAATAAGCGCCTTCGCCATTTCCATTCGTTTTTCCATTACATAATGCGAAAAATTCTTACCTGTTTCCTTTTTAAACAGTTTTCCGAGATAATCCACATTGGTATACAGAATAGTACCGGCAAGCCAACGCAGGGACAGATTTTCATTCTCTACGTTTTCATCAATAATCTTTATGGTGTCACGGATAAGCGAACTGTAAATCTTATTTGTTTCAGGCGCGTTTAAGTCCGCGATTTCCATACCCTTATCCTCTATAAATTCCTTAATCTGCATAAATGTACGCGCCTCCTGAATTGAGGCAATACCTTTCATGTAGCGTTCAATCTTATCAACGCTGCAGCAACGTATTATGCAAACATACATTTCAAGACAATATGTTTTTGCCACAGCAGGCATAGGAAGTCTGCCCTCCAATGTTTCAAAAAAGCAACGCAACAACAATTTAAGCTTATTTTGGTCACCACCCGAAACCGCCTGTTCAACTGCGCTGTAATCGGGACGCAAATCAAGCTCATTCTCATTCATGCGTATTTCATTTTCATATAAAGTCAAGTCATTATCCGAGTAGAACGAATACCCCATACATTTTTTCAGACGCTCGTACATTTGCGGCGCATCGGAAACCGACTCTGTTTTACTGTATATAACCATTATGTTATAATTATAACACCGTTTTACCGTCTGCCTTGCTTTATCCAAAGATGCCGTAATCTGAGTCCTGTCCGTAACAGTTGTAACAATGAGAAGCTGGTCATTAACAGTTGTGCTGAGCATTATGTTTTCTCTGCCAAGATACTGCTCAACAGTATTTTTTATAAAAAACAGGTCATCAAAATCGTTCATACCTGAGGGTCTTACCAAAACCATTCTCGTTTCCAACATAGTGTCAACGCCAAAAGTTTTGCAGTATATTCTGAACACCTCATATGTATCCCCCACACCCAGTATGTATTCACGCAGGAATTGTTCCATAATGATGGGGCGCACTCTTTCCGTACGGTTATTCAGCATATCATCTATTTTCCCGATACGGTAATTGTCCTGACTATGTATACTATCCGTTTTATACATAGTTTCTCTCTCCTTTGTAGTTATCTATATCTACTACGGAATATATTATATACGTTTTTTTGTATAATTTCAAGTAAAAAATTATGTAAAAGCTAATATTTTTTTCGCAAAACGGATTTAACAAGACAAAAAGAGAAATTTTTCAGTTTAAATAAAAGAAAAAATTACCGCCGTACAGGCGGTAATTTTCTTATTTTTAACTTAATTTACGGAGTATTTTTTATCTGATCGTCCTATTGTCACATTTGTCATATCATAATTATATGTGTTACCTCTTATGTAACCCCAACATGTGGTCTTAATACCTTTAAGTCCCGAAGGTTTAGCTGAACTGAATCCTGCGCCGGTAAGTGAACCTATAACCGTATTTGAGCTTATATCTGTAATTGTTGCGTTATATTCCTCAAGATTTATATCAAGCGTAACCCTTACCTTATACCACTTATCAGCATCAAGCTTTGCAAGTGTAGAGCTTCTTGCTCCGTCACTTGCTATAACACCGTCAAGACCGAAGCGAAGTGTCAAAGCAACATCAGTTGCGGCATTAAATCCACCGCTTGTCGGGTCTTCAAACCAACCCATCATAAAATTAAAGTTCTGAGTATCCGGCTTTAAGCGTATATCAAACTCTGTTATGCCGTAAGGTCCCATCTGGTTTGCAGGGGTAAGATTTCTGTTGTAAATATAACATGAACCCGCGCCGTCTCCTGAACCTGTTTTATCACTGTTTGAATAGAAATTACAATAGTTTACCTTTCTTTGTTCATCATACATAAAAGTCTGATAGCGTACGCTTGCGCTTCCCTTAGAAAGCCAGGGACTTCCGTCAAGAATAATACCAAGACCATGATAACCCGTACCCTTAGCGCCGCCGATTGCAACGTCATTAAAGTCCGAGCGGTTTACATATGTAACGCCTTCTTCCGCGCTTGCCAACATAGGAATTGCCAATGCCTGAACTGCCAGTATACCTGCGGCTATAAGTGAAATTACTTTTTTCATAATCAATCTCTCCCTTTCGCTTATATATCATATTACATACATTTTATCGTGTTTTGCACAAAAAATAAATACAAAAAGCAGATAAAAATGTTCAAAAAAACGTAAAAGAGAATTTTAGGGAAATGATTTGATAGTAAGAACTTATTCCCATAAACAAATACGAGCAAGGATAGAAACAGGGAGTGCCAAAACACTCCCTGAAAATTATTTTACACCCTGTTCTGAAATAGAAAGACGTTTTTCTATATAATTGAATATTACCGTAAGCACCAATGTGATTACAAGATAGAACAGCGCCGCCACAAGAAGAGGTGATATTTTCATATCCCTGTTTACTGCTCTCTGCGATGCTTTTAAAAGGTCAATAAGAGATATTGACGACGCAAGAGCTGTATCCTTTACCAAAACTATTGTTTCATTTGCAATCGGCGGAATTACCGTTCTTATCATCTGCGGAACCACAACATACCGCATTGTCTGTATGCCAGTAAGCCCGAGCGCTTTTGACGCTTCGTACTGTCCTTTGTTCACACCGATGATACCGCCGCGAAATATTTCCGCAAAATATGCGCTGTAATTAAGCGCAAACGCTACCACCGAAGCGGCAAACGGAGCAAGTGCAAAGCTTTCGCCGTTACTCAATTTTATCATTGCCGCTCCGAAGTAAAAGAAAAACAGCTGAAGCATCAGCGGCGTGCCGCGAAATACAAGCAGGTACAAATTAACCACAAGCCGTATCGGAAACTTTATAAACCATTTCACCACAAAATTATCCGTCTGCTTTTTTGATGCCGCCTCATTGAGAAGCGATACCAAAAGTCCGAGCGGAAGTGAAAGTACAAGCGTTACCGCAAACAGCTTAACCGTTATTTTTAATCCCTCAAGCAGTTGGGGCATTATCTGAATTATGTATTCAATATGTTCCTGCATCTGTTTTCTCCGTAAATACCAAATTATTTAACGAGGTCTTCACCAAACCATTTCTTTGAAATCTCAGAAGTGGTACCATCTGCCTTACATTCATCCAAAGCCTTGTTTACAGCTTCCATAAACTTATAATCGCCAAGTCTTCCGCCTACGCCATAATCTTCTTCATCAAAACCTTCCTCAAGAACTACAAACTTATCTGTCATGTTTTCCTTCTGAAGGTAGTATCTTACGAAAATCTCATCAATTACAGCCGCGTCTGCTCTGCCTGCGTCAACCTCCATAAGCACCTGTGAATTTTCCTTGAAACGCGAGATATTCTCGTCGCCGATTGACTCATATGTAGCAGCGTCTGCTTTAACGGCATCCTCTGATGTAGAACCATCCTGAAGCGCAATCTTCTTTCCTGCAAGGTCTGCCTTTGTCTTTATATCAGAACCTGCCTTTACTATAACCGACTGTTTTGTTGAAAGATAAGGATTTGAGAACAGAACCTCCTGACGTCTTTCATCCGAAATCGAAAAACCGTTCCAGATAACGTCAATCTTACCTGTTGAAAGTTCCATAGCCTTTGCATCCCAGTCGATAGGCTTAACTTCTACTTTTACACCCATTTTTTCGGCAACTGCGTTTGCAAGGTCAATATCAAAGCCTACAATAGTTCCGTCATCCTGAGTAAAGCCCATAGGCGCAAAGTCTGCATCAAGACCAAGCGTGAAGTAACCCTGTTCCTGTATCTTTACAAGCGAGTTATCCTCTTTAGGCTCATCTGACTTCTTCTCTCCGCAGCCTGCAAGCGCTGATACAGCCAGCACAGCGGAAAGCGCAAATGTTGTTATTTTTTTGATGTTCATAGTATTTTCTCCTTTTAATATAGATTTCTATATTATTATACTGTATCAAGCTAAATTAGTAAAGTGTTTTTTTGAAAATTGTATATTTTGTATAAATACAAAAACAGACTGCCAACGCAGTCTGTTTTCTTTAATACTCAATTCCTTCGCGCGCTTCAATGCCTCTGTCAAACGGATGCTTAATTTTTTTTATCTCCGACACATAATCTGCCATGCCCGTAAAATAACTGTCAGGGTCGCGTCCCGTAAGCACAAGCTCGCATG
The DNA here is from genome assembly GCA_910579415.1 of uncultured Clostridia bacterium. Taxonomy (GTDB): domain Bacteria; phylum Bacillota; class Clostridia; order UBA1381; family UBA1381; genus Hominilimicola. The sequence goes on from CAJTUY010000042.1 coordinate 10,472, forward strand.
TACATTCACATACAATCTGTTTTACAATCTTCCTGTCAAGCAAACCGTAATTATATGCTGCAAATATTTCATCTAAAACAATCATATCAAAATCATTGATATGTTCCTGCGCATATCTCAGATTTTCATTATGGCAATTTATAATATCAGCCTTTTCACTGTCTGACATACTCCCGAAAAAACCGTATTCCCGGTCACAGCGCACAACTGTAATACCGCATTTTTCAAGCGGTTCTATCTCTCCTGAAAATCCGCCCTTCAAAAACTGCATAAAAAGCACATATTTTCCGTAGCCGCTCATACGGACGGCAAGACCTGCCGCAGCAGTGGTCTTTCCCTTGCCGTCTCCGCAGTAAATGTGTATCATACTTTTTTAACACCGAGCGTAACCGCTTCGCCGTTAATATTCCATTCTTTTGTATTTCCGTCTGCCTTTGCGGTATCAATTTCATCTGCAAGCGTTTCATCCTTAATTTCTGCTTCATTCTTTGCAACATATTCTGCTATTTTTGTATTGCCCTCACAGCTGACCTTGATATGGTCCATAACCTCGAAGCCCGATTCCTTACGCATTGTCTGAATTTTGGAAATTATTTCGCGTACAAAACCTTCTTCAATAAGTTCATCAGACAGATTTGTATCAAGCACAACGGTAATACCATAATCGGAATTCGACTCAAAACCCTCTGTCTGTGCTGTTTCAATAAGCAAATCTTCCTCAGTGAGCGCTTCCTCATTTCCGTCTACCGTAATTTTCAGCATACCTGTTTCCTTCAGTTCTGACATAGCCTTATTGCCGTCAATATTCATAAGCAGTTCGCGTACAGTGTTAATATTTTTTCCGAAACGTCTGCCGAGAGTCTTTAACTGCGGCTTAAAGCTGTAAGATGTAAAACCTGAAACCTCATCGGTAAACTCAACGTCCTTCACATTAAGCTCCTCCTCGATTATTTCCTTATAGAAATCCGTAAGTTCAGACGGTGCTTTTACATACATTTTGCCTATCGGCTGACGGTTCTTAATATTTGCCGTATTTCTGCAAGCGCGTCCCAACACCACTATCGACAAGACTTCCTCCATATCCTTTTCAAGCTGACTGTCGATAAACTTATCTTCATATTTCGGGAAATCACACAGATGAATACTTTCAGGCGCGTTCTTATCAATACTTCTTACAAGATTCTGGTAAATATCCTCCGTCATAAACGGTATCATAGGTGCTGCCGCCTTACACAGAGTTACAAGCGCGGTGTACAGCGTCATATATGCGTTAATCTTATCCTGCGGCATATCCTTGACCCAAAAACGTGTTCTTGAACGGCGTACATACCAGTTTGACAGCTCGTCTACAAAATCATCAAGCGCGCGCGCCGTTTCCGTAATTTTATAGTTCGCCAGATTTTCATCAACTGTCTTTACAAGCGTATTCAGTTTTGACAGTACCCACTTATCCATTACAGACAGCTTGTCATATTCAAGCTTATACTGTGTAGCGTCAAAATTATCAATATTAGCATACAGCACAAAGAAAGCATACGTATTCCACAGCGTACCCATAAATTTACGCTGACCCTCCGATACAGCGCCGTCATGGAAGCGGTTCGGAAGCCACGGCGCGCTGTTTGAATAGAAATACCAGCGTATAGCGTCTGCGCCGTGCTTTTCTAGCGCGTCAAACGGGTCAACCGCGTTGCCCTTTGACTTTGACATCTTCTGACCGTTTTCGTCCTGTACGTGACCCAGTACAATAACATTTTTATACGGCGCTTTATTAAATATAAGCGTCGATTCTGCAAGCAGTGAATAGAACCAGCCTCTTGTCTGGTCAACCGCCTCACTGATAAAGTCCGCAGGAAAGTTCTCTTCGAATATATCCTTATTTTCAAACGGATAATGCCACTGGGCAAACGGCATTGCACCCGAATCAAACCAACAGTCAATAACTTCCGGAACACGATGCATTTCCTTACCGCATTCAGGACATTTTATAGTTACCGCATCAATAAACGGTCGGTGAAGCTCAATATCGTCAGGACAGTTGGAGGACATTGACTTGAGTTCCTCAATAGAACCTATTGAATGTCTGTGACCGCATTCACATTCCCAGATGTTAAGCGGTGTACCCCAGTAACGGTTACGGCTGATACCCCAGTCCTGAACGTTTTCAAGCCATGCACCAAAACGACCTTCGCCTATGGTTTTCGGTATCCAGTTAATTGTATTGTTATTTTTAATAAGGTCGTCTTTCACCTCTGTCATTTTAATGAACCATGTGTCACGCGCATAGTAGATAAGCGGCGTATCACATCTCCAGCAGAATGGATAGCTATGCTCAAATTTTGGCGCGTTAAACAGAAGTCCGCGTTTGTCAAGGTCAATAAATACCTCTTTGTCCGCGTCCTTACAGAACGTGCCTGCCCACGGTGTTTCCTTTGTCATTTCACCCTTACCGTCAACAAGCTGCACAAACGGCAAATCGTATTTTCTTCCTACGTTAGCGTCGTCTTCACCAAAAGCTGGAGCAATATGAACAATACCTGTACCGTCTGTAAGCGTTACATAGTTGTCGCAGGTTACAAAGTAGCATTTTTTATCAGGCTTTGCAAAATCAAAAAGCGGTGTATATTCCTTATATTCAAGGTCTGTACCTGTATACTTTTCAATAACTTCGTATTCACCCTCTATGTTCTTTTCAACCAAAGCTTCAGCCAGAATATATTTTTCATCGCCCACTTTGATTTTTACATACGCTTCATTCGGGTTCACGCAAAGAGCGACATTGGAAGGAAGCGTCCATGGCGTAGTTGTCCATGCAAGGAAATAGGTGTTTTCCTCGCCCTTAACCGCAAATTTAGCGGTTGCCGAGCGTTCCTTTACGTCCTTATAGCCCTGTGCAACCTCATGCGAGGACAGCGGTGTACCGCAACGCGGGCAATACGGAACAATTTTATGACCCTTGTAAAGAAGTCCTTTTTCCCAAATCTGCTTTAAAGCCCACCACTCGGACTCTATAAAATTATTGTCGTATGTTACATACGGGTCGTCCATATCAGCCCAAAAACCGACAGTGCCTGAGAAATCCTCCCACATACCCTTGTATTTCCATACGCTTTCCTTACATTCCTTAATAAACGGTTCAAGACCGTATTCCTCAATCTGTTCCTTGCCGTCAAGACCGAGCTTCTTTTCAACCTCTAGCTCAACGGGCAGTCCGTGAGTGTCCCAGCCCGCCTTACGAAGAACCTTATAACCCTTCATAGTGCGGTAACGCGGTATCATATCTTTTATAACACGCGTAAGCACATGACCGATATGAGGCTTGCCGTTCGCGGTAGGCGGACCGTCGTAGAATGTGTAAACTTCGCCTTTTTGTCTTTCGTCGATACTCTTTTGGAATATGTTGTTGTCGTTCCAGAATTTCTCGATTTGTTTTTCTCTTTCCACAAAATTCAAGTTTGTTGAAACTTTTTTGTACATGCTGTATCGTCCTTTCATAAAAATAGTTAAAAAAATCGTCTTGCTGAAATACAACAAGACGAAATAAAGTTTCGCTATACCACTCGTCATACTAACATATGCGTTCCATGTTACGGTGGAAAACCGTCGCAGTCTAATAGGAGTAAATCCGTTCGGTGCGCAACTCGGAAGTGATGTTCCGTTTTGTTTAATCACCGCCATGCTCTCACCGTCCATGACTCGCTTTTGGCTTTCGACAAAACGTACTGTCTTCGTCTTAGTCTTTGTCTGTATATTTCATTATAGTATAAAATAAATTGATTGTCAATATTTATTTTACATCATTTTTAGCAAAGCTGCCATATTCTCCTCACTATATTCAACCTCTGCGGAATACATACGCGCCGTTTCGGTTAAGTCATCAATACTGCTACTTTTTCCGCTTAACAAACATATCATATATACCGCATGCACCGCAAAGGCAATACGCTGATTTATGCTGCCGTCGTACAGACCGTCCGCAAGGTGTCGGTATAAAAAATAAATCAATAACTGTTCCGCAGCTGTTTCATGTTCCGTATATGGAATATCATCTGACGGCATCAGATTTTTTAGCTTGCAAGTCCATTCTGTATCTAAATGTTCTAAACCCAGATAAATTTCAACCCACTCTGCAGAGGTCTTTTTTTTGAAAGTTATTCCATATACTTTTAACATTTCTTGTACACGCTCCGTAATTGGTTTACTTCGGTTTTGCACAATATTAAATATCTGTTCCCTGAACGAGAAAAAGTTTTGCTCCTCATTATTGTCTGTAATGTTGTCCCCGTCATTTTCAAATTCCGTCAATTTTGTGATATGCTTATTCTTCACTATTAACTCTGCCGCCGCTTCACAGCAAAGACCAATCCCCACTTCCGTCCTTGCAGAAAAAAAATTCCTGTATCGTGGATGGTCAGCGCAAATCTGACACAGTTTATCCTTCCCAAGCTGTATAATAATATCACATAGATTGTCATTATTTAAAAATGGGCAGCGAATTTTCATCAGCAGTTATGTTATCAATGATACGATATCCAAAATCTCCGCCAACAGTTTTGTAATATTCAAAAGAACTGCTGTCAACATCAATTTCCCAGCCGATACAGCAGCTATGCTTACAGTCCCCTGCTATGCATACAAAATTTTTATAGTAATCCGGAGTTATGATTTTCATATTTTTCTCCTTATCTCTTTATAAAATTATATCATTAAATCCTTAAAAAATCAACTTTGTTATATTCAGTAATTACTTGAATAAAATCACAACCACCAGTAAACTGGTTGTTTTTACAGTCCCCGTTTTAGTTATAGTCAAAACAAAAAACCGAACTCATCACCGATAAGCGAAAAGTTCGGATTTGATTTGTATGGGTGGGTGTTACGATTTTACTATCGCTCCCCAACCGCACCATTTATTTTCAAGAAAAAGATTTTATAAACCCTTATCTACATATATTTTAACATAGCTATAAAGATTGGCCAATGCTTTCCACTAATTTGCTCTATAAAATCAGAAATTATAACCATTCCAGCCCCAATAGAAAATATATTGTCTTATCTACTTTGCCTACAATTGAAATACATAAAGACGGATTTCATATTTCTATAATACTTTGAGTTATATTTTTTAATTTTATCACACACTTTATTCTCTCTAATATATTCTGCAAAGTAATGTCTCAGACATGTATTATCTGGTGTGTCTATAACCGAAATTTCAAAAGCATCAGGTATATCACGCAGTACGTTATACAATTGGATTAAGTTGTACAACGAAAATTCCAAAAGCAAACATCCTATCAATACGCGTGAGTATAATTTGTTAAAACGAAAGTGTGAAAGACAGGAAAATATCATTTCAATTCTAAAAACATCAGGTTGCACTGTATTCTCACCATTACACGACCGCTTTGAAGTAATCAAATCAATGTCTAATAAATATAACATCAACACATTGTGCGAAGCTTTAAATGGAGCAAAAGGCAGTTACTATAATCATATTCTACGTAACAAAAATGAAGATACTTTAGCCGCAAAACGTCGTGCCGAGTTAACACCGATTATTGAAGAGATATTTAACAATAGCCGTCAAACATTTGGTGTAGGCAAAATAACTGCTATTATGAATGACAGAGGCTATCACACATCAGAAAGAACCGTAGCCAAGATTATGCATGAAAACGGTTGGTTCAGTATCAAGTCAAGTGCCAAAAAACTATATTTACAATTTAAAGAACGAAAAAAAAATATATTGAATCAGCAGTTTAACCCCAACACCCTAATGAAGTTTGGGTAAGTGATGTTACATATTTTAAATTCAATCAAAAGACTTTTTATATATGTGTAATATTAGATTTATTTGCTAGGAAAGCTATATCTTGTAATGTTTCATTAAAAAACAGTACTTGGCTAACAAAATCCGCTTTAAAGCATGCCATTGAAACCCGAAATCCTGATACCTCTAAACTACTGTTCCACAGTGACCAAGGATTTAATTTTACATCAAAAACATTCATGTCCTATTTAATGCAGTCAGGCATAAAACAATCATTCTCCAGAAAGGGAATACCATATGATAATTCTGTATGTGAGTCATTTTTTAATAGCATGAAACGTGAAGAGCTTTATCGCACTAATTACAAATCAGAAAGAGAACTGAAAGAATATATACAAAAATACATTGAGTTTTACAACAGCAAAAGACCTCATTCCATATTATTGAACCGTACACCTGATAGAGTGGAAACTGAATATTTCAACAAACAAGAGCAATAATTATACACTAATGGTTCATTTGCAACTTTTTATTTTTTTCTATTTTCATTTTTAACTCAATTTTAATTTAATGTACAATAACCGGCATTAATAAAATGCCGGTTATTTCTTGATTTGGCAAAATAAAAGACATTGAAATCAAACACTCGCGGTTCAATTTTCAACGTCTGTTCATTTGGCGCACCTGACAGGAGTCGAACCTGCGGCACCAAGAATCGGAATCTTGTGCTCTATCCAGCTGAGCTACAGGTGCATAACGACATTTTACCATAAGCAACCCATATTGTCAATCAATAAATGAACTCGACTGCAC
>CAJTUY010000043.1:0-1531 GCA_910579415.1 uncultured Clostridia bacterium
CGTCCTCTGATTATTTTTGATACATTAAGACGTTATATGGAATATCGCGGCATGAAGGTTACATTTGTCCAGAATTTTACAGATGTTGACGATAAAATGATTAACCGCGCAAAGGAAGAGGGAACAACCGTAAAGGAACTGGGGGAACGTTTTATTGCGGAATACTTTAAAGATGCTCAGGCGCTTGGTGTTACTGCGGCGACAATTCATCCTAAGGCTACCGAAAATATTGATGCAATTATAGATGTTATTAAGAAGCTTGAAGAAAGCGGATATGCGTATAATGTAGAAGGGAACGTATATTTTTCAACCAAAAAGTTTAAAGAATACGGCAAACTTTCCAAACAGCCGCTTGAAGATTTAGAGGCGGGTGCAAGAATTGATATAAATGAGCATAAGAATGACGCAATGGATTTTGCACTTTGGAAAAAGCAGAAAGAAGATAGTGAAATAGCATGGGAAAGCCCGTGGGGAATGGGCAGACCCGGCTGGCATATTGAATGCAGCGCTATGGTTAATAAATATCTCGGAGAAACGATAGATATTCATGCAGGCGGACAGGACTTGATTTTTCCGCATCATGAGAATGAGATTGCGCAGTCGGAATGCGCAAACGGAAAGCCATTTGCGAATTACTGGCTTCACAACGGATATATCAATATTGATAACCGTAAAATGAGTAAATCACTCGGCAATTTCTTTACCGCGCGTGATGTTATTGAAAAGTATGACGGTGAAACAGTGAGATTTTTTATGCTTTCGGCGCATTACAGAAATCCCGTGAATTTTTCGGATACACTTATGGAACAATCGAAATCTGCGCTTGAGAGAGTATATACATGTATAGAAAATCTTGAATTTCTGCTTAAAAACAGCGAGGACAGACAGCTTACGGATAATGAGAAGGAATTTTCGTATAAGCTTGATACGTTTAAGGATAAATTTATTGACGCAATGGAGGATGACCTTAATACTGCGGATGCCATTGCGGCTGTATTTGATATAGTTTATGCTTCAAATAAGGAGCTTTCGGGCGAGAAGAAGCATGCGAAGGAAATTCTTGAAAAAACAATCGCTCTTATCCGTGAATTAGGCGGCGTGCTTGGTCTTTTTCAGAAATCAAACGAACAATCGGTTGACTCTGAGATTGAGGAACTTATAGCAAAGCGTAATAAAGCCCGAGAAGAAAAGGACTGGGCAACAGCTGACGCAATACGCGATGAATTAAAAGCGAGAAATATAGTTTTAAAGGATACTCCTATGGGAGTGCAATGGAGCTATATTACAGAATAGATTTCGTGCGGAATCGTTTAAGGAAAGGAATAAAATGGGAGTAATTAAGCAGAAGCCGTCGCAGCTTGCACCGCTGACGCTTGCATATATAGGCGACGGAGTATATGAGCTTTTGGAGGACACCGATGCTCCCGTCTGGGATGTGATGGACCTCCACGGCGCACTGCTGACGGACACCGTCGGCCCCGCCCTGGAACAGGGACAGACCTACATTCTCTCCCCCGACCAGCTGATTGCC
>CAJTUY010000043.1:1541-16455 GCA_910579415.1 uncultured Clostridia bacterium
GAGGAAAATGAAAATATGCCTGCGCATAAGCTGCATAAAAAGGCGATACAGTACGTCAAGGCACATTCGCAGTCGCAAAGCATAGCCGCTTTAATGCCAATGCTGACTGAGGAGGAAGAGGCGGTATTCAGACGCGGACGGAATGCCAAATCGCACACTGTACCTAAAAATGCCGATTTAATGGATTATAAACGCGCTACGGGTTTTGAAGCGCTTATAGGTTATCTGTATCTTTCGGAACAGGAAGAAAGGTTAACGGAGCTTATGAATACGGCATATGAAAATGCGTTAAATAATTGTCAGTCATAGTTTTTTTGAGTGACTTCGGCAATTACCATATAAAATAAAGAATAAAAATACAAAGGGAGGACAATGAAAATGAATGAGAAAAGAGTCACAGAGCTTTCTGTTATTGCGAACAAGGTTCGTAAAAATGCTCTGACTGCTGTATATAACGCAGCATCGGGACATCCCGGCGGTTCGCTTTCCATAGCCGACGTGCTGACGCTTCTTTACTTTGAGGTAATGAACGTAGACCCGAAAAATCCGAAAATGGAGGACAGGGACAGATTTGTTCTGTCAAAGGGACATACTGCGCCTGCGCTTTACGGAGTGCTTGCAGAGAGAGGATTTATACCTGTTGAGGATGTTGCGACCTTCAGACATATAGACAGTTATCTTCAGGGGCATCCTGATATGAATAAGGTTCCGGGTGTTGAGATGTCAACAGGCTCGCTGGGACAGGGAGTGTCGGTGGCAGGCGGTATGGCGCTTGCTGCGAAACTGGATAATAAGGATTACAGAGTTTATTCTATTCTTGGCGATGGTGAGCTTGAAGAGGGACAGGTTTGGGAGCAGGCAATGTTTGCAGCTCATTATAAGTTGGATAATCTCACAATTTTCATTGATAATAACGGCTTGCAGATTGACGGTGATATTACAAAGGTAATGAACCCGACGCCGATTGACGAGAAATTTAAAGCATTCGGATGGAATGTAATCGTAACGGAGGCGCATGACTTTAATAAGCTGCTTGACGCTGTAAATTCAGCTAAGGCAACAAAGGGCAAGCCTACTGCAATAATTATGAAGTCTGTAAAGGGCAAGAATGTTTCATTTATGGAAAACAATCCTGCATGGCACGGCGCGGCGCCCAAGAAGGAAGAGTATGAACAGGCAATTTCAGAGCTTGATGATATAATTAAAGGATTGGAGGCGAATTTATAATGGCAAAGAGAGCTACAAGAGAATCATACGGCGCGGCTTTGGTTGAATACGGAAGCAATCCGAATATTGTTGTACTGGACGCTGATTTGTCAAAGTCAACAAAGACAGATATGTTCAAAAAGACATATCCGGAGCGTTTTATCAATATGGGTATAGCAGAGGCAAATATGATGTGTGTGGCGGCAGGTCTTGCGGCAAGCGGAAAAATTGCATTTGCATCAACTTTTGCCATGTTCGCAGCAGGAAGAGCCTTTGAACAAGTGAGAAATTCAATCGGATATACTCATCTTAATGTAAAAATCGGCGCAACACACGCGGGTATTTCAGTAGGAGAAGACGGCGCATCGCATCAGTGTCTTGAGGATATTGCGCTTATGCGTTCAATTCCGGGTATGGTGGTAATTAACCCTGCTGATGACAGAGAGGCAATGGCGGCAGTTAAGGCAGCTATTGACTATGAAGGACCTGTATATATGCGATTCGGACGCCTTGCGGTAGATGATGTAAACGGTGATGACTATAAATTTGAAATAGGCAAGGGCGTTCAGCTTAAAGACGGTAAGGACGCGACTATTGTGGCTACCGGACTTATGGTGGAGATGGCGCTTAAAGCTGCCGATATGCTTAAGGCTGAAGGCATTGATGCAAGAGTTGTAAATATTCATACAATAAAGCCGATTGACGAAGATATAATTATTAAAGCTGCAAAGGAAACCGGCGCTATTGTAACGGCTGAAGAGCATTACGTTATGGGCGGACTCGGCAGCGCGGTAACGGAGGTTGTATGCGCAAATGCGCCTGTACCTGTTAAAATTATCGGTACAGACCGATTTGGTAAATCAGGCAAGCCTGCCGAACTGTTTGAGGAATACGGATTAACTCCCGAAAATATAGTAAAGCAGGTTAAAGCAGCAATTGCTATGAAATAATGAGGTAATAAAAATATGAAAAAAATATTACTCACAATAACAAGCATAGTATTGACTATGTGTCTGTGTGCGTGTAATGCGCCGTTTTCAAAACCGGAGCCTACGCCTATTCCAGATATTGACCCGGCAACGCTTCTGACACCGCAGGATATAGCGGCATATGCGGGCTATACACCTGTTACAGAGCCGTCGGGAACAGGACGTAACGGCAATATTGCTGAGGTTCTTTACAGAAGCGAGCCGTTGGGACAGTATGATAATGTAAAGATAAAACTAACTCAGTTTACCGATACAATAGATTATCAGATGCTGTTTGAACAGTATGAGCAGGAAAAGGCAAGAAGGATAAGCGCAGAGCTTATACCGGGAATCGGTCAGGAAGCATATATAGCTTATCCGACAATTCATGTTTATGATAAGGGCTGTCTGATTGATATTACGGCAGGCTCAGGCGCAGATGAAACACAAAAAACGCTTCTTACAAGTCTTGCGGCGGTTGCCGCTTCAAGACTGGAGCAGATTATTCCGATGCGTCGGCTCTTTTTCTTTTTATTGCAGGTAAAAATATACTAAAAGCAGGTAAACAGCGGATAAAAATATGAAAAAGGTGTAAATAATTCAAAAAAAGAATTGAAATCTTTGTAAAGTAGTGATATAATATACGCTATGTTAATATGTCCATATAAGGGCAAAAGGAATGGAGGATAATATCACTATGTCAGTGAAAAACGAACAAATCGAAAAAAATCTTGTAAAACTAACCTTTGAGGTAAGCGCGGAGGATTTTGACAAGGCAATAAATCAGGTATATAAAAAAAGCGCGTCCAAATTCAATATACCCGGTTACAGAAAGGGTAAGGCGCCGAGAAAGATTGTAGAAAAGTATTATACAGCAGCAATATTTTATGATGATGCCATCAATGCTGTATTGCCGTCTGCTTATGAGGCTGCGCTTGATGAATCCGGTGTTGAATCGGTTGCCAGACCGGAAATTGATGTTGAGGAAATCAAGGCAGGCGAGCCTGTTGTGTTCACAGCTCTTGTAACAACAAAGCCTGAGGTTAAGCTTGGCGACTATAAGGGTATAGAAGTTGATAAGCTTGACTATACTGTAACAGACGAAGACGTTATGAAGGATATCGAAGCAACGCAGAAAAAGAATGCAAGACTTATTACAATTGACGACAGAGCAGTTGAAAATGAAGATATTGCCGTAATAGATTTTGAGGGCTTCTGCGACGGTGAAGCTTTCGAAGGCGGTAAGGGCGAGGACTATGAGCTTGAAATCGGTTCAGGCACATTTATTCCGGGCTTTGAAGAACAGCTTGTAGGTGCAAAAACAGATGATGATGTTGAAGTAAAAGTTACTTTCCCTGAGGAATATCATGCAGATAACCTTGCAGGAAAGGATGCTGTATTTAAGGTAACGGTTAAGGAAATCAAAAAGCGTGAACTTCCCGAACTTGACGATGATTTTGCAAGCGAAGTGAGTGAATTTGATACTCTTGACGAATTTAAGGCTGACGTAAGAAAGAAGCTTGAGGAAGCGGCTGAGAATAAGGCTAAAACAGATACGGAGAATGCAATTATTGATAAAGTAATTGAAAATGCCGAATTTGATATTCCGGACGCAATGGCTGAAGCTCAGATTGATAACATTGTAAGAGATTTTGCACAAAGACTTGCATATCAGGGTATGAATCTTGACATGTATATGCAGTATACGGGTCAGACTGAAGAAACCTTCAGAGCGCAGTTTGCAGAACAGGCTAAGAAGCAGATAAGCGGTTCGCTTGTACTTGAAGCAATACAGAAGGCTGAAGGAATAGAGGCAGGTCCTGAGGAAGTTGAACTTCATCTTGTTGACATGTCAAAGAAGTATAATATGGAACTTGATAAGCTGAAGGAAGCTTTAAGTGATGTTGAAAAAGAGAACATCAAGAAGGAACTTGAACTTCAAAAAACAATTGACATGATTGTAAATAATGCTTCGGTAAAATAAAATTTCTTGAAAGGAATGATATTATGGCATTGGTACCAATGGTCGTAGAACAGACTAACAGAGGCGAGCGCTCGTATGATATTTATTCAAGACTGCTCGAGGACAGAATTATATTTTTAGCCGACCAGGTTGATAACGCTACATCAAGTCTTGTAGTGGCGCAGATGCTTTATCTGGAAGCAAAGGACCCCGATAAGGATATACAGTTCTATATCGACAGTCCCGGCGGTTCAATAACGGCAGGAATGGCTATATATGATACAATGCAGTATATAAAGTGTGATGTATCTACTATTTGTATCGGTATGGCAGCAAGCATGGGCGCATTTCTTTTGGCAGCAGGCACAAAGGGTAAGCGTTTTGCACTTCCGAACAGTGAAATCATGATTCATCAGCCGCTTATTTCAGGCGGAGGTCTGAGCGGTCAGACAACTGACATTAAAATTTACACAGACCATCTTGTAAATACAAAGAAAAAGATGAATGAAATTCTTGCAGAGCGTACGGGACAGACGTATGAAAAGCTGTGTGAGGACACTGAACGCGATAACTTTATGACTGCTGATGAAGCAAAGGCTTACGGACTGATTGATGAAGTAATTGTTAAACAGGAGAAATAGTTTGCTTCACATAAGGAGATTATTATGGACGAAAACAAACACATTAGATGCTCTTTTTGCGGCAAAACCGAACCTGAGGTGAATAAGCTTCTGTCGGGACCGGGTGTTTTTATTTGTGACGAATGTGTCGGTATGTGTAATCAGATACTCGGCGGAGAATTTGAGCCTCAAAACGATTTTGCATCGGCAGGACTGCCAAAACCAAAAGAAATTAAGGAATTTCTTGATGAATATGTTGTCGGACAGGAAGAGGCAAAGAAAATACTGTCTGTGGCAGTGTATAATCATTACAAGAGAATAGAACATCATGATATGGCAGATGATGTGGAGCTTCAAAAGAGTAATATTCTTATGATAGGCCCGACGGGAAGCGGTAAGACATTTCTTGTTCAGAATCTGGCAAGGATTCTTAACGTACCGTTTGCAATAGCGGACGCAACGTCGCTGACAGAAGCAGGTTATGTAGGTGAAGACGTTGAGAATATACTGTTAAAGCTTATACAGGCGGCTGACTATGAAATAGACGAAGCCGAGCGCGGAATTATATATATAGATGAGATTGATAAAATTGCTCGAAAATCCGAAAATCCGTCTATTACGCGTGATGTAAGCGGTGAGGGTGTACAGCAGGCGCTGTTAAAGGTGCTTGAAGGTACGGTTGCTTCCGTACCGCCGCAGGGCGGCAGAAAACATCCGCATCAGGAGCTTATTCAGATAGACACTACTAATATATTGTTTATATGCGGCGGTGCATTTGACGGTATCGAAAAGATTATAAAAAACCGTACAGGCAAGCAGGGACTTGGATTTGGAGCAGATATTTCAAGTAAAAAAGAAATGAATATGAATGAACTGCTGTCAAAGATAATTCCGCAGGACTTGTTGAAATTCGGCTTAATTCCCGAATTTATCGGCAGACTTCCTGTGTTTGCAAAGCTTGATAAGCTTGATAAAAATACGCTTATAACAATACTTACAGAACCTAAAAATGCACTTATAAAACAGTATAAGGCGTTGTTTGCATTTGACGGTGTCAAGCTAGAATTTGAAGACGGAGCAATTGAAGCGATTGCAGATAAGGCAATTGAAAGAAACACAGGAGCCAGAGGACTTCGTTCTATTATTGAAGAGGCTCTGTCTGATATTATGTTTGAAGTGCCGTCTGATGACAGTATAAGGACAGTAATAATAAGCAAGAAGTGTATAACAGACCTGAAGCCTCCAAAAATTATTCGTGAGGATACAAGGAAGGCAGAAATGCAGGAGAAATTGGAAACAGACGGTACACAGGGACAGTCTGCTTAAGATTATTAAAAAACGGAAGGTGTGAAACAGATATGTTTGTATCAGAGGATTTAACGGTAAACAGGGATAATCATCTAGTAATAGGCAAAAACGATACTGTTGAGCTTGCAAAGGAGTTCGGAACTCCGTTATATGTTCTTGACGAGGATTTGCTTAGAAAAAACTGCCGCGTGTATAAGCATGCAATGGATAAGTATTATGGCGGAAACGGTCTTGTTCTCTATGCAAACAAGGCTTTTTGCACACTTTTTACATGTCGTGTTGTAAATGAGGAAGGACTAGGCATAGATGTTGTATCGGGCGGTGAGTTGTATACGGCATTAAAGTCAGGATTTCCTATGGACAAGGTATATTTTCATGGAAATAATAAGACTCATGATGAGATAGAGCTTGCAGTTAAAAATAAGGTTGGGAATATCATTGTTGATAATATCTATGAGCTTGAAACCCTGAATGAAATAGCAGGGGAATATGGTATTGTTCAGAATATAATGTTCAGAATAAAGCCAGGAGTTGACGCGCATACTCATAGTTTTGTACAGACAGGTCAGATAGACTCAAAATTCGGTGTGGCGCTTGAAAACGGAGAAGCGTTTGATATTATTGAAAAAGCAAGCAAGATGCCAAATGTTAAGGTAAACGGTGTGCATTGTCATATCGGCTCACAGATATTTGATATTGAGCCATTCTGCAAAGCTGCGGAAATAATGATGAATTTTATAGGCGATTTAAAGGACAAGCTTAATCTTACAATTGACTGTCTTAATCTCGGCGGCGGTTATGGTATAATGTACACTGAAAATGACGACCCTGTGCCGTATGACGAGTACATAAAGCATGTAAGCGAGGTTGTCAAGAAAACTGCCGAGAAACGCGGTGTAAAGCTTCCGTTTATACTTATGGAACCCGGACGTTCTATTATATCTCCTGCCGGTATAACGCTTTACACGGTAGGCGGAATAAAGGACATTAAGAATGTAAGAAAGTATGTTTCGGTTGACGGCGGTATGGGCGATAATCCAAGATATATATTGTATGAATCAGAATATGAAGCGGTTGTTGCTAACAATGCTAATGCCGAACGTATCGAGAAGGTCACAATAGCAGGAAAGTGCTGTGAATCAGGCGATATACTCTTAAAGGACGCAATGATGCCCGAAATCAAAGTGGGCGATACGCTTGCAGTGCTTGCAACAGGAGCGTATAACTACTCAATGGCGAGCAACTATAACAGAATACCTCGTCCTGCGGTTGTTGCCGTATCTGACGGCAAGGCAAAAGTAGTGGTAAAGCGTGAAACATATGATGACCTTATTAAAAATGATGTAATGTAATCAGAAGGACAGGTTATGCCTGTCCTTTTTTTGCTGAAAATTTTTTGGAATGTTTGTCTTTTTTCTTGTTTATTGCGTCTAATATATGTAAGCGGCTTACAAAAGCAGATTGGAGGTCAGAGTGTTGAGAGAGCGGTTTGAACGTGAGTATAAAAATGTAGAAAAGTCACTGTTTTTAATAGCAATCGGATATCTGCACAATACAGAGGACGCAAAGGACGCCGTACAGGAGGCTGTACTGAGTGCATATCAGAATTTCCATAAGCTGAGGAATATAAAATATTTTAAGACATGGATAACGCGCATTGTAATAAATAAAAGTCTGGATTTATTAAGAAGCAGGAAATACACTGAGGAATTAACCGACAATATTGATGTTTTCTGTGACATATCGTATTCAGAAGTGGAAATATTAGATGCAATATGCAGACTGAAGCCTGCGATGTCAATCTACATAACTCTGCGTTTTTATAATGATATGACATATGTGGAAACGGCAAAAACGCTGAAACAGCCTCTGTCAACTGTAAAATACAGAACCAAAACTGCATTAAAGGAATTGAAAAGTATTCTGGAAGGAGATGATTAAAGGTGAATATGACTGATTTTGAAGAAAGATTGGTAAAGCATGGTAAAAACATAAAAAGCCATATATCTGCTCCTTTCGATATTGAAAGTGAGGAATTGACAATGACGAAAAAACATAGAACGATAAAAGGAATAGTATGTGTCGCAGCAGTTGTCGCAGCTCTTCTCGGAACAACGGTTTTTGCGGCATATCATCTTATGAGCGCGGCAGAAATTGCACAAAAAGCTGATTATGGCAGATTGTCGGCTGTGTTGGCAGAGGAGGATACAAAGTTCGATATGACACCGCAGCAATGCGGTGATTATACCGTAGAACTGCTGGGAATAACAACGGGTAAAAACTTAAGTAACTTTACAGATGATGTGGGTAATGATGACCGTACTTATATTATAGGAGCGATTTCAAGAACAGACGGTAAAGCAATTTCGGATGATTATACAGGATTGATGCTTACGCCGCTGGTATCAGGTTATAAGCCGTGGGACGTTAATATATTTACGTTGGGCGGCGGAAAAAGCGAATTTATAACAGAAGACAATATGGCAGATTATTTTGTTTATGAATGTGACAGTCTGGAAATGTTTGCAGACCATACTGTATATATTGCTGTGTATGGCGGAGCATTGCCTGACGGGAATAGTGAAGGTTTTGCGCCAAGTTCCGATATATTTACAATGGAAGAGGATGGCAGTATACGCTTTGCCGACAACTATAAGGGAGCAGGGGCAATATTTACCGTACCCTTTGATAAATCAAAGGCAGACTCACAGAAGGCGGCAGAATTTCTGGAGGAAACGGGTATAAATCCGGAATCATTTAATAAAGATGAGGACATTGCAGAAGAAGAAAGAATAAATAATACTGACCTTACAGGGCAGTTTGAAATTAAGGCGGAATAGAGGGATAAAAAAGACAGGTTCACCTGTCTTTTTTTCGTATCAAAAACTGTTTGTCAGAGTTTAGCCGGAATAAAAATTTATAACTGTCACTCATATAATGAATTTATTTTTTACACCTTGACAAAAATAAGTAAAGATAGTATAATTGAAAATATGAACAATCATTCAAATAAAGGAGTGATATTTTTGACAGAAAATTTTGATATTACGGGTATGACGTGCAGTGCATGCAGCGCGCATGTCGAAAAAAGCGTAAATAAGCTTGACGGCGTGAAATGTGTAAATGTAAATCTTTTGCGCAACAGTATGCAGGCGGAGTTTGATGAAAACGTACTTACAGCAGACGATATAATAAATGCGGTAACAGAAGGCGGTTACGGTGCGAGCGTTAAGGGAAAGACCGAAAAAAAACGCGATAATAAAATAAATGATGAAATATTGGGTATGAAAACACGGTTAATTGTGTCAATAGTATGTCTTATTCCACTGATGTATATTTCAATGGGACATATGTGGAATTTTCCGTTTTTAAGTATATTTGACGGCGCAGAAAACGCGGTGGCATTTGCTTTTACCCAGCTTATTCTGACAATGCCCATTATATATGTAAACAGGAAATACTTTATAAATGGTTTTAAAACGCTGTTTCACGGCGTACCTAATATGGATTCGCTTATTGCTATCGGTTCGGGAGCGGCATTTCTGTATGGAATAATTGCAATATACTGTATCGGCTATGGATTGGGACACGGCAACCATGAGCTTGTTCATTCATATATGATGAATTTATATTTTGAGTCCTCAGCCATGATATTGACCCTTATAACACTTGGTAAATTTCTTGAAACGCGGGCAAAGGGAAAAACTTCGCAGGCAATAGAAAAGCTCATTGACCTTTCTCCGAAAACTGCGATTGTAATTCGTAATGGTGAGGAAACTATTGTTGGCGCTGACGAGGTGCAAATCGGAGAAATTATTGTTGTGAAGGCAGGGCAGGCAATAGCTGTTGATGGTGTTATAATTGAGGGAAGCGGCGCGGTAGACGAGTCTGCGATTACAGGAGAAAGTGTGCCTGTTGAAAAGACTGCCGGAGATAATGTAATAGGCGCAACGATAAATCAGTCGGGATATTTTAAATTCAGAGCTGAAAAAATCGGAGCTGATACAACATTGTCGCAGATAATACAGCTTGTTGAGGAGGCGGCTTCGTCAAAAGCCCCTATTGCTAAGCTTGCTGATAAGGTAAGCGGAATATTTGTTCCTGTGGTAATTGCAATTGCGGTTATTACTGCAATTGTATGGCTTTTCATAGGAAGCGGTGTTTCTTTTGCTCTTTCAATGGCAATATCGGTACTGGTGATTTCCTGCCCATGCGCGCTCGGGCTTGCAACTCCGACGGCAATAATGGTAGGAACAGGTAAGGGCGCGCAGTACGGAATACTGACAAAATCGGCAGAAGCGCTTGAAACGGCTCATCATATAAATACGGTCGTTCTTGATAAGACGGGGACTATTACGGAAGGTAAGCCATCCGTGACGGATATTTTGCCTGATGGAGTGACTTCTGATGAATTGCTTGTAACCGCCGCATCAATCGAATACCTGTCCGAACATCCTCTTGCCCGCGCTATTGTCGAAAAGGCAGGGGATACCGAATTAAAATCAGTAGCTGATTTCACACAAATTGCAGGACAGGGAGTCAGCGGAGTTATTGACGGTGAAACGGTGCTTGCCGGAAATTATAAAATGATGCAGGAAAACGGAATAGCCGTTAATGAGGCTGCTGATTTGGAAAAAGAAGGCAAAACAGCGCTGTACTTTGCAAAAGGCGGTCATACGATAGGAGTAATAGCGGTTGCTGATACAATTAAGGAAAACAGTTATGATGCGATAAATGACATGCGTAAAATGGGACTGGATGTTGTAATGCTTACAGGCGATAATAAGGTTACGGCAGAAGCTATAAAAAGCAAACTTCCTCTTACGAGGGCGATTGCGGAAGTGCTTCCTTCGGATAAGGAAGAAGAAATACGTTCTTTGCAGAATAGCGGTAAACGTGTTATGATGGTGGGTGACGGAATTAACGATGCGCCTGCGCTTACACGCGCTGAGGTCGGAGTGGCAATAGGCGCAGGAACTGATATAGCGATAGAGGCGGCAGACATAGTACTTATGAAAAGTGATTTGCAGGATGTAGTAACTTCAATAGAATTAAGCCGTGCCGTAATAAAAAATATAAAGGAAAATCTTTTCTGGGCATTTTTCTATAATGTACTGGGCATACCAATAGCGGCAGGAGTGCTTTATGGTATTGCCGGAATTAAGCTTAATCCGATGATAGCGGCTCTGGCAATGAGCTTCAGTTCAGTATTTGTGGTATCAAATGCGTTAAGACTGAGATTTTTTAAACCTAAAAGAAATTTTACAAATAATAACAAGGAGGATATAAAAATGACAAAAATAATTAAAATTAAAGGTATGATGTGTGGTCACTGCACAGGAAGGGTATCTGACGCGCTTAATGCGCTTGACGGAGTCAAAGCGGAGGTTATGCTTGATAACGGCGGTCAGGCGGTTGTAACTCTCGGAAATGACGTTTCAGATGAAACGCTGACAAAAACAATAACTGATGCAGGCTATGAAGTTACTGAAATACATTAAATTTAAACTGCCCATGCGGGCAGTTTTTATATTTCCAACATTTTGGTTTTACATAAACGAAAAAATGTGGTACAATATAAATATCATCAATAGGAATACGGAGGAAAATTTTGTGAGAAAAAAGTTTTTAAGCGCAGTAGTGTCGATTTGTTTTTTTGGCACGGCAGCGAGCGCAGACGTATTGGGGACACAAAGCGGTGGCTGGAGTACTTACATGGGGGCTGATACATACTTCCATAACGTACAGTTTACGTCCGACAGCGTCGGCAAACAAAGTGAATATTACGTTGAATATAAGCCGAACAGTGAGGCTGTGCCTGTAATTGTCAACGGTAAGAGTATATGGGGTACGCGAAATATAAAACAGGCAGAAGAATACATGCAGGAAAACGGACTTCGCCCTCTTATCGGTATAAATGCGGACTATTTTTCATTTAAAACAGGTATACCGATGGGATATACAATTATTGACGGGGAAATAGCCTCAAAGGAATACGGAGGACAGGACGCAGTGGGATTCCGCGCTGACGGTACGGGTTTTATAAGGTGGCTTGATGTTCAGACTACGGTTTCAAATGGAAACGAAGCCGTAGAAATAATGTATATAAATAAGTGGTGTCAGGCAGGATTTGACCCTATCTATCTTCTTAACGACCGTTTTGGTAAAACCACAAAGACAGAATCGGAATGTATTTTTGTTGTGTGTACACCTAAAGAGGGCAGACTTCATATAGGTGAAGAAATGACTGTTACAGTGGATGATATTTTCACCTATAACGGTTCTGTTGAAATTCCTGAGGGCAAAATGATTTTGCTTATGGATACGAGCGGTCAGCCTGAACTGTATAGTTTTCTGAGCAGCTGCTATAAGGGACAGCAGCTGACTATAAGCAATAATGCTGTTGGTGATGACGGTACATGGGCAAGTGCGGAAAATGCCGTAAGCTCAGTCGGAGGGCGTCTTGTGTCGGGAGGAATAGCAAACAGTGAATTTGAAGCGGGCGCAGCACCCAGAACGGCTATCGGAATAAAATCAGACGGGAATATAATATTTTATACGCTTGATGGCAGACAGTCGGGACACAGCTACGGCGCACAGTTAAAAACGCTTGCGCAGCGTATGGTTGAATTGGGTTGCGTTGATGCTATAAATCTTGACGGCGGCGGTTCAACATCAATTTCGGCGCTGTTTCCCGGAAATGATGCGTCAATGGTAGTAAACTCTCCGTCTGACGGATATTTAAGAAGTGTTGCAAACTTTATATTTTTAAAGGATAATCGTACCCGTACAAATATTCCATGGATTATAAATTTAAAGGATGCAGGAAATACAAATTATCTGTCGGGAATGAGTACGAAGATTGAAATAGAGAGTATGTATGATACGGGCAATTATAAGATGAGCGAGCCTTATAATGTTAAGTTTCGCGTAGATACAGACACTGAAAGCGTAATTGATGAAAACGGAAACCTTATGCTTCGCGGTACGGGCGATGTGAATGTTGTCCTGTATGGCGATAACGGTGATGTGATGTCAAAAATGTACGGAGTGTATGAAAATCCTGAGGAAATAAAGGTTTATAATACGGCAGACTGGAAAGAGATAACTGAAATAAATACAGAGGCCAATGAGGAAATGCAGCTTAGCCTTTCTGCGGCATCATATCTTAATAATACTGAGCTAATCTCAGAGGAGGGTATGTATACGTGGTCGGTTGAAGGCAATATAGGCACGATTACGGAAGGCGGAATATTTACTCTTGCCAACACTGCCGATGCAGACGGAAAAATAAAGGTTACAACAGGAAATGTGACAAGAGAGATACCTGTGCATATATCAGGTTATCCGAAAACTCCGAGCGTATTTTATGATATTGACGGACACTGGGCAAGAGATATAATTGCGCAGATGGCGGCAGAAGGAACTATAAATGGTCAGGAGGAAAACGGGCAGATGGTATTTAAGCCCGATAATAATATGACACGAGCTGAGTTTGCGTCGATGATTGCAAATTATATGGGGCTTGATATTGCGGATTATGAGAGCGTAACGCTTGATTTTAATGATGCGGGTATAATTCCCGAGTGGGCGCAGTCACCGATTAAGGCGGTATATACGGAGGGTATAATTTTAGGACGTATCAATGATGATAAAACTGTTGATTTTGCTCCGTATGATAATATAACACGCGCGGAAGCCATCACTATACTCGGAAGAATTTTAAATGAGGGAGATACTGACGGTGTACTGAATTTTGCTGACAGTAACGATATACCCGAGTGGGCGAGTGATGGAGTGAAAAAGTTGTCGGGACTTGGTATTATAAGTGGTTACGAGGATAATACAATACTTCCAAATAATAATATACGACGTGCCGAAGCTGCAACGATGCTGTATAAAATTGAAAACAGATAAACAAAAAGAAACTGCTTTTCGGGCAGTTTCTTTTTGATTACATAAACAGTAGCAGACTCAACGCGATTATTGCCATACCAAAATACTATGTAATAAAATTAGTGTTTGTAGTATAGGAAAAGGGGGTATATATTATGTGTAAGATGATAGTCCGCATAACCTGATTTGGTTATAGATAAGACATAATAGACATACAAGAAAAGAGGAGAAGACCATGAAAAAAATAATCATGTGCTTAATTGCAGTTAGTTTGATAAGTACAAATGTAACTGTTATTCAAGCGAAAGATACTAAGGAAAATTTAGAACAGAAGACAATTAGTGAGATGGTATCAGAAACCAAAGGTTTGGATATTTCAAGCAAAATTGCGGATTTTGTAGAACCAATGGCAGATGAAAAAATGATGTTGGAAAATTCTATGACGAGAAATGCATATAATGAATTTTCAAACACAAGTAATGTACAAATAGAAGCAGGAGAAAATTTTACGCTTCTGTTAAAAGATAATGGAACGGTCTGGGCATGGGGAAATAATAAATACGGGCAATTAGGTAATGGAACGACAGAACAAAATGGGATTCCGCAAAAAATTGAAGGGCTTGCCAATATTATATATATTAACGCAGGAGCAACATTCGCATTTGCTATAAATAGTAGAGGAGAAGTATTTGCGTGGGGAGATAACAGATATGCACAATTGGGGGATGGAACGGTTACAGGAAGAACAAAACCGATACGTATTACAGCATTAAAGGATATAAAAAAAATAAGTGCAGGATATTATCATACTTTAGCATTAAAAGGTGACGGGACAGTATACTTTTGGGGAAATCCTAAAATGAATCCTAATGTCTATGGCTATGAATTTGAAAGAAATCCCATAGAAGTTGACATAGAAAATGTGAATGATATATCATCGGGAAAAAGTCATG
>CAJTUY010000044.1:0-2770 GCA_910579415.1 uncultured Clostridia bacterium
AAGGTAAAATTGACCGTGATAATCCTGTGCATCCGAAAGCGCTTCAGCAGATACTTGATAGAGTAGAAAATACACCTGAAGAGAGGATAATTTCAAGAAACATGCTGCAATCACTTATGAAAGCAAAATACAGTGATGAATGTCTCGGACATTTTGGTCTGGCAGCAAAATACTACTGTCACTTCACTTCTCCTATACGTCGTTATCCTGATTTAGCAATACACAGAATTTTAAAAAGTTTAATTGACGGAGAACTTAATGATACCATGATTGGTCATCTGAGAGGATATGTATCTGCGGCAGCTGCCAGGTCAAGTGATTGTGAAATGAAGGCAGAATATACGGAACGCGACTGTGATGATTTAATGAAAGCTTCATATATGAGTTCATTTGTAGGAGAATGTTTTGAAGGAGTTATTTCCGGTATCACTAATTTCGGAATGTTCGTTGAACTTGAAAATTCTGTTGAGGGGCTTGTCAGACTGGAAAATATGACAGATGATTATTATGAATTTGACGAAACAACATCATCGCTTAAGGGAAAACGCAAAAATCGTATATACGCAATTGGTAACACAGTAAAAGTTGTTTTGGCACATACAGATATTCTGTTGCGTCAGATTGATTTTGTATTAGAACGCGATTTTTCAGAACATATGCTGAGTCAATTTAATAAAAAAACAACAAAAGTGAAAACGGCATCTCCCAAAAAAGCTAAAAGAAAATATTTTAAAAGGAAAAAAATTTAAAAATGGATAATTTTGAAATTGTTGTTACAACGTTGTTTGGACTTGAAGCCCTTGCGGCGAGGGAAATACGCCGTCTTGGATATGAAACCTCGTTAGTTGAGGATGGACGTGTGTGCTTTAGAGGCGATTGGCAGGCTGTTTGCCGTGCAAATTTATGGATAAGAACAGGAGAGAGAGTACTTATTAAGGTAGGAGAATTTTCTGCTGTTACTTTTGATGAGCTTTTTGAAAAAACAAAAAAGATAGATTGGAGTAACTGGGTAGGAAAAAATGACGCTTTCCCTGTGAAGGGGTATTCCTTAAAATCTACACTCGCAAGTGTACGTGACTGTCAGTCAATTATAAAAAAAGCAATTGCCAACGGTCTATCAGAAGCTTATGGAACAACATGGCATGAAGAAAGCGGGATAAAATATCAGATACAGTTTTCAATATTTAAGGATAAAGTAACTTTAATGCTTGATACATCTGGTGAGGGACTTCATAAACGCGGATACCGTCAAATATCCAATATTGCGCCTTTAAAAGAAACGCTTGCAGCGGCATTGGTTGAATTAAGTCATTGGAAGTATGAATATCCGCTTTGTGACCCGTTTTGCGGAAGCGGAACCATTCCTATTGAAGCAGCTATGATAAAACGTAATATTGCGCCCGGTATTATGCGAAGTTTTGCAGCCGAAAAATTTTCTCAGATAGCAGACAGTATATGGGGGCAAGCTCGAGACGAAGCGAAATCCTTAAAAAGAGATGTTCCGCTTGAGATTTATTCGTATGATATAGATTCAGTAACTGTTGAAATTGCAAAAGCAAATGCACAGAAAGCAGGGGTAGGGGAGTTTGTTAAACCACAGACAGGTGATGCGCGTAATATCCATTTTGATATGCCGTACGGAACAATTATATGTAATCCTCCGTACGGTGAGCGTATCGGTGAAATTAAGGAATGCGAAAAACTGTACAAAGAAATAGGCGTAAGCTTTAAAAAGCTTGATAAATGGTCTTACTATATAATCACATCCAACGAAAATTTTGAAAAAATTTTCGGAAAAACAGCAAATAAAAAGCGAAAGCTTTATAATGGTATGATTAAATGCAATTTATATCAATTTTTTGGGGAACGTCCGCCCAAGAAGTAAGGAGGATCTATGAAAACAAGAAAAGATGCAATTGATTTTTGCTTAAGTTTAGATGATACATATGAGGATTATCCGTTTCAAGATAAGAACTGGACACTTATGCGGCACAAAACAAATAAAAAGGTGTTTGCATGGATTTTTGAGCGCAATAGTAACATGTGGATAAATGTAAAAGGTTCACCTGAATGGTGTGATTTTTGGCGTTTTGAATTTGATTCTGTAATTCCGGCATATCATATGAATAAAACACACTGGAATTCAATTATTTTAGACGAAACAATACCTACCGAAAAAATACAGGGAATGATTAAAGATAGCTATAACATCACGAGAGGGAGAGTAAAAACAGAGAATTCCAAGTAGTATAAATCACTCTTTATTATACTTAAACATCAAAATTTGCTATAATAGTGCCTATATCTTTTAAAGTGCCATTAGTTAAAGATAGCAACTCTGTATCATGCTGTTTACAAAACGCTTGTATATTTGATGCATCAGGATGATTTTTTATGTCACCATTAACCGCAAGCATATGTTTATCAATAAGTCCGGTTGCTCCACCGATAAATCCATAACTCATTCCGTGTAATTCTATATGTCCTTCATTTATTTTCAGAGTATCTATTTTATTATTTATTGCATTTTTATAAATGCCTTCATCTGCCGTTATGATTGCATTGCTTGCAACAATTGCTGTACTGCATTTACTGTATCCCTGACTGACGTTCAGAATATCCTTTCCCATATGTTCATATTCTGAGAGAATTTCTATCGCCGTATAACGAGCTTTACAAATCACAAATCCATCTGTTACAGCGGCATTATACAGTATATCATACGGATATTTTGAACCAATGCTTTTTGAACCTTTTATTAGTATACATT
>CAJTUY010000044.1:2780-15897 GCA_910579415.1 uncultured Clostridia bacterium
GAAGCTGTTTTTTATAATGCTCAAAAGCTTCAGGCGCGCAAATAAAACGGTTTTTGCCTAAATAATGAATTTGCATATCCGCATGTGAGGCAACCGTATCATATAAATGTTCTATTTTTATTGTAGGAATTACATATAATCCTATATTTTCAAGTGCATATACTGTTTTTTCATCAGCTCGTACATCAACTATGGCTATTCTCATATTACCTTTTCCTGTAAATTTTAAAGTTTAGTTTACATAAAATTATTATGGTAAACTTATTCCTTGAAAGTATCTAAATATTCTGCCGCTATTTTAGCCATTATAGCACTTCCGATTGGTAATGCGTCTTCATCTGCATTAAATTTAGGACTGTGAATAGGATATACAACTCCTTTTTCTTTATTGCCGACACCAAGCTTAAAATACGCTCCGGGAATTCGCTCACAAAAATAAGCAAAATCATCACCTGCCATTGATGGTTTTTCAAGCACGGTCACTTCAAGTCCAAGCTTTTCAGCGCTTTTTCTGACTATGTTATTCATTTCTTTATTATTTACAACCGGAGGAAAAAGTATGTTGAAATTGAAATTGATTTCAGCACCCATCTTCTTTGATATTTTTATGGCAATTTCCTCCAGAAGTTTTATAAGCTGTGTTCGTGTATTTAAGTCAAGAGAACGCGCAGTACCTGTTATAACTGCCGTGTCCGGTATTGCATTACGGCATGTACCACCATTAAAAGAGCAAATTGTAACAACGCATGGCAAATTATATTCATTGGGTAGTTTATGATATTTTTCAAGAATTGCCGCGCCCACAGACAGTGGGTTTACACATTTTTCAGGATAAGCTCCATGACCACCTACACCGCGAATTATAATTTCAAAATCATCAGGTGATGCCATAATTGAACCATCTTTAATTTGTATTTTTCCTGTTTGTTCGAGAGGCTCAACATGAAGCGCAAAAGCGGCATTAACATGAGGATTTTCCAATACTCCTTCCTCAATCATAGGAAGCGCACCGCCTGAACCTTCCTCAGCGGGCTGAAAAACAAGCTTAACATTTCCGTTAAGATTATTTCTCATTTCATTCAGTATTTTTGCCGCACCAAGCAAACATGTGGTGTGTATGTCATGACCGCATGCGTGCATATATCCTTTTCGTTCAGATTTTATTTCAAAATCGCTTTCATCTTTAATAGGAAGTCCGTCTATATCTGCGCGCAAAAGTACTGTTCTATCTTTGTTTTTGCCGTATATAACCGCGACAGTTCCTGTTTTTGCTGCTGTTTTATATTCAATGCCGTATTCTGTGAGTATTTTGCGTATAAATTCAGCTGTTTTTACTTCCTCAAAATCAGTTTCCGGAGTTTTGTGAAGCTGTCTTCTGATACTGATAAGCTCTTCTTTTATGTTTTCTGCCATAGCTTTAATCATTTTATCATCTCCTCAAACTCATCTTCGCTGATAACAGTTACTCCAAGCGACTGAGCCTTATCAAGCTTGCTTCCTGCATCTGAACCTGCCAGCACATAAGTCGTTTTCTTTGATACGCTTGATGATGTTTTTCCACCGTAGTTTTCAATAATTTTACCGGCTTCACTTCGTTTATATTTTTCCAATGTTCCTGTAAGAACAAAAGTCATATTCTGAAAACGCATATCCACAATTGAATTTTCACTGTCATCAATACAGTTTATTCCTGCCTTTTCAAGCTTCAAAATAAATTCTTTTGTTTGTCCCTCTGCAAAAAATTCAACTATTGATATAGCCATTTTTTCGCCTATATCGGGTATCTGTGTAAGTTCTTCAACAGTTGCGTCACGCAAATTATCAAGAGTCTTATATCGAGCCGACAGTATTTTTGCCGCTTTTTCACCTATATGCCGTATTCCAAACGAGTTAATCAATCGGTACAGCGGATTTGTCTTTGACTTTTCAAGCGCAGATATCAGATTTTGAGCCGATTTTTCTCCCATTTTATCCATATCGGCAATATCTTCAGCCTGAACGTAATATAAATCAGCTGCTGTTTCTATAAGATGACGTTCGAGCATTTGCTCAATAATTGAAGGACCTAATCCGTCAATATTCATTGCTGTACGTGATACAAAATGAATAATGTTACGAAGTCTTTGAGCCGGACAATTTACACCTGTACACCGATACGCTGCTTCGCCCTCTTCACGTACTATAAGCGCTCCGCATTCAAGGCAGTGTGTGGGCATCTCGAATTCTATTTCACTGCCGTTTCGCTTTTCTTTTATAACTTCTACGACCGCAGGTATAATATCTCCTGCTTTCTCAATTACAACTGTATCCCCTACCCTTATGTCTTTTTCACGAATATAATCAAGATTATGGAGAGTGGCACGCGAAACATTTGAACCGGCAATGTGAACGGTATCTAATACAGCAAGAGGTGTAATTGCGCCTGTTCTGCCTACCTGAACCTTAATATCCTTGATTGTGGTGGTTTGTTTTTCGGCAGGATATTTATAGGCTATTGACCAGCGTGGAAATTTAGCGGTATTCCCAAGCAATTCACGATCCGCAAGATTGTCCACTTTTATAACGGCGCCGTCTATATCAAAATAAAGAGTTCCTCTTTCCTCGCCTATTTCCTCAACTCTTTTGTATGCAGCTTCAATTGAATTATATAATGTTTTATCAAGGATAGTTTTAAATCCCTGTTTTTGCAAAAATTCAAGTCCTTCTATGTGAGTTTTAATTTCCGCACCCTGTATCTGCTGAATATTGAATACAAAAATATCAAGCTTGCGTTTTGCGGCTATTTTGGGGTCAAGCTGTCTTAATGAACCTGCCGCTGCATTTCTCGGATTGGCAAAAAGCGGCTGCGATGTTGCTTCAAGCAAAGCATTTATTTTTTCAAAATTTATTCTTGATAAAAACACCTCTCCGCGAACTTCTAAAAAAGGTATTTTATCTTTTAATTTCAAAGGAATTGTACGTATCGTTCTGAGGTTTTCAGTAACATCTTCGCCTGTAATTCCGTCACCGCGTGTTGAGCCTCGCGTAAATATACCGTCTGTATATTCCAGAGAAACAGAAAGTCCGTCTATTTTTTGTTCTACAACATATCCTGCATCAGGGACAACAGCTTTAACACGTCTGTCAAAATCCTGAATTTCCTCAAATGAAAATGCTTTCTGCTGACTGAGCATAGGAACTTCATGTCTGACCTCATCAAAAGCTTTTACAGCCTCACCTCCTACTCGTGCAGTTGGTGAATTTACGCTTTTATACTGAGGATATTCATTTTCCAGCTCCTCCAGTTCAACCAGCAGTTTATCAAAATCAAAGTCCGATATTTCAGGGCTGTCGTCAACATAGTATTTATGGTTATGATAATTAAGTTCATCAGTTAATTCCTTAATTCGCTTTTCAATATCGTTCATTCAATTTAAATCCTTTCTACTTTAAAGCTGCGCTTATATTACCGTTACCGTAATATTGGGGAGTATCGCCTACTATCATGGTTTCAGTTAAAAGTACTTTTGTTTCTATCGCTTCAGTTTCAACAAACGCAAGACCTGCAAACGACACATCTATTGAAACGGTCAGATACAGTCTGTGATTTACCTGATTTATTCCTGCCGAAACTAGTTTTTCCTCAATATCCGTCTTAACAATGCTTACAGGATATATTCTTACCGGCATCTTAGGACCCAATCCTGCAAGAAAATAAAAATGTGTTGCGCTTCCGATGGGAACACGCACTGTTTCGGTTTCGCAATTCTGAACATTATTTTGTATACTTTCGTTAAGACGTGCTTTTAGCCTGTTGATTTTTGCAGTATCCGTTTCAATTGTTTGTATTGACGAACCTGTTTTTATATCAGAAAATTCCTTGAATTCCGCATCGGAAAAAACTTCTGTTACAGATTTATTTACAACATTGTTTATCATATTATTTGCATATGACTCTGAACATTCAATAAATGCAGGTTTCAGTCTGCAAGTACACAGATAAACTAAAAAAAACACTGCAAGAATACATATATAAACAAAAACCTTGCGACCGCAGTAATGCCTTGAATGTGATAAACCCAATCTCATATAAACCCCTCCCCGACACTGTATACTATGTCGGGGAGTGAATTTTGGTTACTTATCTTTTCTTAGTATCAATTTCGTCTTTTATAACTGCAATGAATTCGTCAAGAGCCATAGCGCCCTTATCCCCTTCTTTTCTTGAACGAACAGATACTGTATTGTTCTCTATATCCTTATCTCCTATTACCAGCATATAAGGAACTTTTTCAAGTTGCGCTTCACGAAGCTTATAACCGAGTTTTTCACTTCTGTCATCAACTTCAATACGTACTATACCATTCTTCTCCAACTCTTTTTTTACTTCATAGACATAATCAAGATGTCTGTCAGCAATTGGCATCAGTTTAATCTGTACAGGCGCAAGCCACGTTGGAAATGCGCCTGCATACTTTTCAATTAAAAGAGCAAGTGTTCTTTCATAGCATCCGATTGAAGTTCTGTGAATAATATAAGGATTTTTCTTTGTTCCGTCTTTATCAACATATTCCATGCCGAATTTTTCGGCAAGCATTTGGTCAACCTGTATTGTAATTAAAGTATCCTCCTTACCGTGAACATTCTTAATCTGAATATCAAGCTTTGGTCCGTAAAAAGCAGCTTCACCGATACCTACATAATAATCAATGTTAAGGTCATCAAGAATGGTCTTCATTACTCCCTGCGCCTCAGCCCACTGTTCCTCTGTTCCTATATACTTTTCTCTGTCTTTAGGGTCCCACTGAGAGAAACGATAATAAACATCTTCTTTCAGACCAAGAATATCAAGCATATAATTTGTAAGTTCAAGACAACCTTTAAATTCTTCTTCAAGCTGTTCGGGCATACATATCAGATGACCCTCTGAAATAGTAAACTGACGAACTCTTATAAGCCCATGCATTTCGCCCGAAGCTTCGTTCCTGAACAAAGTAGAGGTTTCGTTAAGACGCATCGGCAAATCTCTGTAAGAACGTCCTCTGTTTAAGAATGTCTGATATTGGAATGGACAAGTCATAGGGCGAAGCGCAAATACTTCTTTGTCCTTGTTTTCGTCACCAAGTATAAACATACTGTCCTGATAATGGTCCCAGTGACCGGAAATCTTATAGAGGTCACTTTTTGCCATAAACGGCGTTTTTGTAAGCTGCCAGCCACGTTTTTCTTCCTCATCTTCTACCCATCGCTGTAATGTCTGAATAATTCTTGCGCCCTTTGGAAGCATTATAGGAAGTCCCTGACCTATATAATCTACGGTTGTAAACAGTTCAAGCTCACGTCCGAGCTTATTATGGTCACGTTTTTTGGCTTCTTCAAGCTTTTCAAGATGTTCAGCAAGTTCATCTTTATTTGTAAATGCAGTACCGTAAATTCTCTGAAGCATTTTGTTTTTTTCATCACCGCGCCAGTATGCTCCAGTAGCGCTCAAAAGCTTATATGCTTTTACTTTGCTTGTATAATTTACATGAGGACCTGCACAAAGATCTGTAAATTCACCTTGTTTGTAAAATGAGATTACAGAATCTTCGGGAAGTTCATTGATAAGCTCAACTTTATATGGCTCGTCCTTCATAAGTTCTAATGCTTCCTTACGCGATAATTCAAATCGCTCTATTTTAAGATTTTCCTTTGCAATTTTTTTCATTTCGGCTTCCAAAGCATCTAAATCTTCTCTTGTAAATGTATGTTCCGTGTCGAAATCATAATAAAATCCAGTGTCAATTGCCGGACCTATTGCCAGCTTGGTATCAGGATATAGCCTCTTTACAGCCTGCGCCAGTACATGCGAAGCTGAATGTCTTAATGTTTGCAGTTCGTTCATTTCCATTGTTTTAACTTCCTTTCATAATTAAATAAAAAAGCACCCCAAAAGCCTTAGGCTTTAGGGGTGCAAAATTTGCACGGTTCCACCCTAATTACAGTAAAATAATACTGTCACTTAATTTTCCTGTTTCGTAGGATACGGCAACGCTTAATAGATAATCCGTTCAGCGCGCAGCTCAAAAGTGGTATTCACTCTAAACCGGTCAAGGAATACTTACAGCCTGAGGTATTCCATCTCTTGTGACGTCTGTTTAGAGTTACTGTCTTTCTCATCGCTTTAAAATATTGTAACACTGATTTTTTATTTTGTCAATACTGTTTTTATAAAGAAATAGTTATTTTTTTGAGATTATCTGCCATGACCAATGTTACAGCGGTAGAGTTTCCAATTACAAAATCTAATTATTTTAACATTTTTTTCAAATACTGTCCTGTATATGAATTTTTAACCTCTGCCACCTTTTCCGGAGTACCGGATGCTATTACGGTACCGCCGTTATCACCGCCCTCAGGTCCCATATCTACTATATAATCGGCAGTTTTTATAACGTCCAGATTATGTTCAATTACAACAACGGTGTTTCCTCCTTCAACAAGTTTATTTAACACTTCAGTAAGCTTATGAACATCAGCAGTATGCAGACCTGTGGTAGGCTCGTCCAAAATATAAATAGTTTTGCCGGTTCCCCGTTTTGACAGCTCTGTTGCAAGCTTTACGCGCTGAGCTTCTCCGCCGGAAAGAGTTGTTGAGCTTTGACCAAGCTTAATATATCCAAGACCAACTTCCTGAAGCGTCAAAAGCTTGCGGTGAATTTTCGGAATATTTGCGAAAAATTCCACTCCTTCATCAACAGTCATGTCCAGTACCTCATAGATGTTTTTACCCTTATATTTCACCTCAAGTGTTTCGCGGTTATATCTTTTGCCTTTACATACCTCGCAGGGAACAAAAATGTCAGCAAGAAAATGCATTTCGATTTTCTTTATACCATCTCCGGCACAAGCTTCACAACGTCCTCCTTTGACGTTAAAGCTAAATCGTCCTGATTTATATCCGCGTATTTTAGCCTCGTTTGTTGAGGCAAATACCTCACGAATATCATTAAATACATTCGTATAAGTCGCAGGATTGGAACGCGGTGTACGCCCAATCGGCGACTGGTCTATTGCAATAATTTTATCAAGCTGCTCAATACCTTTAATTTCCTTATGCTCACCTGAATGTGTACGGGCGCGGTTTAAAACATGAGCTAACTTTTTATAGAGTATTTCATTTATAAGCGAAGATTTACCTGAACCCGATACACCTGTCACGCATGTCATTACGCCGGTAGGAATTTTTACGTTAATATTTTTCAGATTATTTTCCTTTGCGCCTCTGATTTCAATCCAACCCGAAGGCTTTCTTCTCTCCTTCGGTACTTCGATTTTTAATTCACCGCTCAGATATTTACCTGTAATTGATTTAGGTGAGGCTATAAGTTCATTGACTGTTCCCTCTCCTACCAGTTCACCACCATGTATTCCCGCACCAGGACCGATATCAATAATATGGTCCGCTGCGTACATTGTGTCGGTATCATGCTCAACTACAATGACAGTATTACCCAAATCCCTGAGATGCTTTAATGTCCCTATCAATCTGTCATTATCACGCTGATGAAGCCCTATACTTGGTTCATCAAGGATATACAGCACCCCCATAAGCCCTGAGCCTATCTGAGTAGCAAGACGTATTCTCTGCGCCTCTCCTCCCGACAACGTACCTGACGAACGCGACAAGGTAAGATAATCAAGTCCGACATCAAGCAAAAATTGCAGACGAGCCTTAATTTCTTTTACAACCTGAGATACAATCATAAGCTCGCGCTCTGTTAAATGAAGCTCATTTATAAAGTCCATTTCCTTACGTATCGGCATTTGTGTAAATTCATAAATATTCAAACCGTTCACCGTTACAGCAAGAACTTCATCGCTGAGTCTTGCTCCGTGACATTTCGGGCAGGTGACATCATTGATATATTTTTCTATATCATTCTTTGCATAATCAAAAGTATTTGAATTATATCGCCTTTCAAGATTTGTAATTACTCCTTCAAACGGTCTTGAATAAGCTCCTCCGCCATATCCTCTATCATAATGCAATGTTATTTTTTCATCACCTGTTCCGTAGAGTACCTTGTTTTTAATATCATCGGACAAGTCTTTAAATGGTGTATTGATATCGAAGCCGTAATGTTCGGCAAGTCCGGTAAAATACATGTATGCCATAGAATCCGTTTTATTTGCGCTTGCCCAGCCGGTAGCTGAAATTGCGCCTTCAATAAGGCTCAGATTTTCATCTGCAACAACAAGGCTAGGGTCAATCCTTGACAACGCTCCCAGTCCGTCGCAATGTGAGCATGCTCCGTATGGATTATTAAATGAAAACAATCTTGGCGCAAGCTCCTGCAAGCTTATTCCGCAGTCATCACAGGCAAAATTCTGACTGAATGACATGATTTCTCCATCAATAATTTCAACCCATACAACATCACCGGTAAGAGTTATGGCAGTTTCAAGCGAATCTGTAAGACGCTGTGTAATATTATCGCGTATAACAAGACGGTCTACTACAATTTCAATATTATGCTTATGAGTTTTTTGAAGGTCAATATCCTCGCTTAAATCATATTGAATGCCATCTGCTTTCACACGGACATACCCGCTTTTACGCGCATTTTCAAATACTTTTTTATGTTCGCCTTTTTTGCCGCGTACGACAGGTGCCAAAACCTGAATTTTAGTTCCTTCATCAAGTGACAGTACCTTGTCTACAATCTGGTCAATACTCTGACGCTTAACTTCTTTGCCGCATTTCGGACAATGTGGTATACCCACACGGGCATACAAAAGACGAAGGTAATCGTATATTTCTGTTACTGTTCCCACTGTTGAACGCGGATTTTTTGATGTTGTTTTTTGGTCAATGCTTATTGCAGGCGAAAGCCCGTCAATATAGTCAACATCCGGTTTTTCCATCTGACCAAGAAACATTCTTGCATAAGATGACAGTGACTCAACATATCGTCTTTGTCCCTCTGCATATATTGTATCGAATGCAAGCGAAGATTTACCCGAACCCGAAAGCCCTGTCAAAACAACAAGCTTATCGCGTGGAATTGTAACATCAATATTTTTCAGATTATGCTCTCTTGCTCCTTGAATTTTAATATCCTTTTCCATATTCTATTGTAAAAAGCACGTTCCTGACATTTTGTGTCTTTCTATTGCGCTTTTTTTCTCCTCCATTGCTATTTTTAAATCTTCTGTCATTGACTGCATAAAAACCTGCTCAATCATTGGATTCACAGTGTGTATCAGCTTTGCGCGGCTTATTACATTCAAACGTTCAAACTCGCTGAATTCACGTATATCAATTATTTCAGTAGGCTTCCCAACTTCTCTCTCTATCAAGATTTCCACATTATATATTTCCTGCATAGTTATATTTCTGTCACAAAAACATATTAAACTTATAATATTATTATCTTCCAGCAAATATATTATAGGCGTAAGAATATTCTCTGAAACAATATTGGCGATGCAATCTGCCATTTCATTTGTCACAGCTATTCACCCATTTCTTTTTTTAGTTTTCGTATTCTGTCACGCAGCATGGCCGCTTCTTCAAATTCAAGATTATCGGCAGCCTTTATCATCTTAGCTTCAAGTTCGGCTATTTCTTTATCATAATTTATAATATTCTCATTATTGTCGTCTGCTTCAAGAGGTTTCAGGGATTCAATTATATCGCGTACTTCTTTTTTAATAGTACGTGGTATTATATTATGTTCAATATTGAATTCCTTCTGAAGCTTACGACGCCTTTCGGTTTCATCAATTGCACGTTTCATTGAGCGTGTGACAGTATCGGCATACATTATAACCTGTCCCTCACTGTTTCTGGCAGCACGTCCTATTGTCTGAATCAGCGACATTTCACTTCTTAAAAAGCCTTCTTTATCTGCATCAAGAATTGCAACAAGCGCAACCTCAGGAATATCCAGACCTTCTCTTAAAAGATTGATTCCGACAAGCACATCAAATTCACCTGTTCTTAAATCCTTTATAATTTCAGTACGCTCAATAGTAGATATATCTGAGTGCATATATCTGACACGTATTCCAACGCCTGTAAGATAGTCAGTGAGGTCTTCCGCCATACGTTTGGTAAGAGTAGTTACAAGGGTTCTGAAGCCCTTTTCCGTACGATTGTTTATTTCCCCTATCAGGTCGTCAATCTGGCTTTCTGTTGGTTTAATAAATATTTCAGGGTCTAAAAGTCCTGTCGGTCGTATTACCTGCTCTGCTATTCTATCAGAATGTTCCTTTTCATAGTCAGCAGGAGTAGCGCTGGTAAAAATGACCTGATTTAACCGCTGCTCAAACTCCTCGAATTTCAAAGGACGATTATCAGCAGCGCTGGGAAGTCTGAACCCAAATCGTATCAGAGTTTCCTTACGCGCCCTGTCACCGTTATACATTCCCCTTACCTGAGGAAGAGTGACATGCGATTCATCGATTATCATTAAGTAATCTTCAGGAAAATAATCAAGAAGCGTATATGGCGCGCTTCCGGGTTCACGTCCGCTTATATGACGGGAATAGTTTTCTATTCCCTGACAAAAACCTATTTCCTGCATCATTTCAAGGTCATACATAGTACGCTGTTCTATTCTTTGTGCTTCTATAAGCAAATCACGTTCTTTAAAATAACGTACCTGCTCACGCATTTCAGCTTCAATCCCTGCCATAGCAATCATCATTTTATCATTAGTTGTAACATAATGCGATGCAGGTGAAATAACCGCATGCTGCCGTATTCCTATAATCTCACCGGTTATAACATTAACCTCGCAGATACGTTCAATTTCGTCACCGAAAAATTCAACTCGTATGGCATTTTCTCCGTTATTTGAAGGAAATATCTCCACAACATCACCGCGTACCCTGAATTTATTTCTGACAAAATTCAGGTCGTTGCGCTCATACTGCATAGCCACAAGTTTTTTTAAAATCTCGTCCCTGTCCTTTTCCATTCCTACTCTGAGCGACAACATTAAATTTTTATAATCTTCAGGGTCACCCAAACCGTATATGCAAGATACACTGGCAACAATTATAACATCTTTTCGTTCCAGCAATGCAAAAGTAGCGCTATGTCTAAGCTTATCTATTTCCTCATTTGTAAGCGAACTTTTTTCTATAAAAGTATCCGTCTGGGGAATATATGCTTCAGGCTGGTAATAATCATAATACGAAACAAAAAACTCAACACAGTTATTGGGAAAAAACTCTTTAAATTCACTGCATAGCTGTGCCGCAAGCGTTTTATTATGAGCCAGAACGATTGTAGGCTTATTAACCTGCGCTATAACATTTGCCATTGTAAAAGTTTTTCCCGAACCGGTAACACCAAGTAATGTTTGGAATTTTTCTCCGTTATTTACCCCGTCAACCAAAGTTTTTATCGCCTGCGGCTGGTCACCCTGAGGAGTAAATTCCGATACAAGTTCAAATTTATCCATAGCCTACCTCTAATTTGGCTGTCTAAACAGATATAAACAACCTATTTTTTCAGATTTTTAATCATTATATTAACACGTCGGGCATTTACAGATGTATAGCGTTCCACATTATCACGAACGGCGCATTGAATTGAATGACATACATCAAAAACATTACAGCCGTAACGCAGCATTACAGTCATATCAATATGTACGCCATGACCCGTTTTACGAAGATTTATATTCTGGACTTTTATCAGCCCGTCTATTTTATTTGCCTCGTGTATAGCAATCTCATTTATTACATTATCCGAAATTGTGTAATCACCCATATAGCTGAATGTAGGGCGTACAATTGATTTATCTGCCGCTGCCGTAGGAATTTGTGAATCCAGATTTTTTTGAAAACGCCTCAAAGGATGAATAAAAAAGCCTGAAAACTCTTTTTTTATCTCAAATGTTGGCACTGGTATAACATGTTTTCCTTCTACCCTGCGCATGCGAAGCGCCATTTGCATTTCCTCCGGAGTAGCAACATCCTCAATTCTTATAGTCTGTTCAATCTCTCCGATTTTTAAATTTTTGGCAATCTTCTGAACCATACCATCAGAAGTACCAAGCAGCATAAGGCACTTTACTTTATTTTTCTTTAAGGCGCGGCATATTTCATCTGCCTGGTGTGCGCGCATAAACAGCGCATGCTTTACTGATGCAATTTTAGTAGGTTCTTTTTTTGCCGAGCTTCCTGCTATAACCTTGCCATGCGAAATAAGCAGTCCATCATCAATTATGGCATCCGCGCCATATTTTTGAGATACCATAACACTTCGATAGCTTTTTCCTGTTCCGCTTGGTCCGACAAATGCAATTACTTTCATCAAAATTCCGCCTTGTTTTGTTTTATTTTATACGACAGGGTCATAAGAGGGTCAGATAAATGTACATTCTCAACTGCAACCTCTTTGTCAAAATTAAGTTCTGTGTATGAGAAGTTTAAAAGTCCTTTTACACCGCATTCCACAAGCGTTTCGGCTGTTTTAAACACAGCCGATTTCGGTACTGTAAGAATACCTATATCAACACGATTTTGAGTTACAAAGCTTTTCAGAAAGTCAACAGACATAACCTCAATACCGTTTATGATTGTTCCGATAACATTTTTATCGTTATCAAAAATGCCTATAAGCTTAAAACCGCGTTTTTCAAATGTATCATGGCTTGCTAATGCCCTTCCGAGATTTCCGGCTCCTATTATTACAGTAGTATCTCCGTCATGAAGACCTAAAATATCTCCTATTTCATTATAAAGATATTCCACATTATAACCGTAGCCCTGCTGACCGAAACCGCCGAAATAATTAAAATCCTGACGTATCTGCGACGCAGTAACATTCATTTTATTGCTCAAAGCATTTGAGGAAATACGCTTTACGTCCTGCTTTAAAAGCTCGCCGAGATATCTGTAATATCTAGGTAAGCGTTTTACAACAACAGACGGTACTTTTTTCGCATTTTCGTTCATCATTTAAAACCTCTCATTAGTTCTATGTAAATAGTATATCTGATTTACAATATATTACGCATTCTGCTTAGTATAATTAAGCAGTCCTCCTGCATAAAGCATTTCTTTCTGACGTTCAGACAAGTCCACTTTAGCTTCAAATTCAAAATCTTTTGTTGTATTTACAATCTTTATCGTATTG
>CAJTUY010000045.1:0-4881 GCA_910579415.1 uncultured Clostridia bacterium
ACAGCAGTAATAACAGGCTCAGGCAGAGGAATAGGCAAGGCTATTGCTTTGAAGCTTGCTTCATACGGAGCTAATATTGTTATAAATGATATTCCGTCATCTGATTATGCAGATGAAACCTGTGAGGAAATAAAAGCTCTCGGAGTTGATTCAATAGTTGTCAAGGGTGACGTAAGAAAAAAAGAAGATGTTGAGGCTCTTGTTTCTGCGGCTATGGATAAATTCGGTAAAATTGACATATTTGTAAATAATGCAGGTATAACACGCGATGGACTTATGATAAGAATGAGTGAGGAAGATTGGGATTTGGTTATGGATATCAATCTTAAAGGCGCGTTTAACTGCATTAAGGCAGTTGCAAGACCGATGATGAAGCAGAGAAGCGGCTCAATTATAAATATAGCTTCAATAGTGGGTGTTATGGGAAATCCAGGACAGGCAAACTATGTTGCTTCAAAAGCGGGACTTATAGGACTTACGAAAACAACAGCAAAGGAATTTGCTTCCAGAGGAATACGCTGCAATGCTGTTGCGCCGGGATTTATACGTTCGGCAATGACAGATGTTTTAACCGATGAAGTTAAGCAACAGTATTTTAATGCAATCCCGCTTGGAAAATTCGGTGAAACTGATAATATTGCAGATGTTGTTGCATTTTTGGCATCTGATATGTCGCAGTATGTTACAGGTCAGACTATTAACGTAGACGGCGGACTTGTAATGTAGTTGGACAGTCAGAAGAAATGATATATAATTCCTTGTGAATTTTATATAAACAATACCGAAAGGGGGTGCAATAAGATAATGGAGGAATTCGAAAGAGTAAAGAACGTTATCGTTGACCAGCTTAGCGTTGATGCTGAGGAAGTAACAATGGAAGCATCATTTGTTGACGATTTAGGAGCAGACTCATTAGACGTTGTTGAGCTTATCATGGGATTAGAAACAGAGTTTGATATAGAAATCCCTGATGAAGATGCTGAAAAAATCGGCACAGTAGGCGATGCAGTAGAATATATCAAGAGTCATGCGTAAGGATTGATGCCTTGCATCCCGATTTATTTGATGCAAGGCACGAACCCTTTTTTAACAGAGAATAAAGAGTTTTTATATACAAAATAGGAGGTGAATAGCTTGCTGTGCATTATGAGGGATTTATGCAGGCATAGCAAGTAAGACATATGAAACGAGTTGTTGTAACCGGCTTGGGTGCGGTGACCCCTATCGGAAATAATGTAGAAGCCTTTTGGAAAGGTATAAAAGCAGGAAAATGCGGCATAGATACAGTAACCCATTTTGACGCGTCTGCTTTTAAAACACAGATAGCCGGAGAAGTTAAGGATTTTGAACCTACCGACTATATGGATAAAAAAGAAGCGCGCAAAATGGACAGGTATACCCAGTTTGCTCTTGTTGCGGCAACTGAAGCTGTTGAGGATGCAAAGCTTAATATGGAAGATGAGGACGCATGGAGAGTCGGAGTAATAACAGGCTCGGGTATCGGCGGTATTACCACACTGGAAGAACAGCATAATGCTCTTCTGGAACGAGGTCCCGGACGTGTCAGCCCGTTTTTCATTCCTATGATGATAGGCAACATGGGCGCTGCTCAGATTGCTATAAAATTTAAAGCGAGAGGAATTAACGAGAATATTGTCACTGCATGTGCGTCAAGTACAAATGCAATTGGTGACGCGCTCAGACATATTCAGCATGGTCATAATGATGTGATAATTGCTGGCGGCGCTGAAGCGGCAGTAAGCCCTCTGTCATTTGCGGGTTTTTGCAGTATGAAGGCTATGTCAACAAGAAATGATGACCCAAAGACTGCCTCAAGACCGTTTGATGCAGACCGCGACGGCTTCGTTTTAAGCGAAGGTGCAGGCTTTGTTGTTTTAGAGGAACTTGAACATGCTAAAAAGAGAGGCGCGCACATTTACTGTGAGCTTGTCGGTTACGGCGCTACTGATGATGCATATCATATAACAAGTCCTATTCCGGGCGGCGAAGGCGGCGCAAAGGCTATGGAACTTGCAATAAAAGATGCCGGTTTGAAGCCTGACGATATAACATATATAAATGCACACGGTACATCTACAAAGTATAATGACAGCTTTGAAACACAGGCAATAAAGACGGCGCTCGGAGATGCGGCAAAAAATGTTACTGTAAGTTCAACAAAGTCTATGACAGGTCACCTTCTCGGCGCAGCCGGCGGCGTAGAAGCAATTATATGCGCTCTTGCAATTGAAGAAGGTTATATTCCTGCAACAATAAACTATAACACTCCTGACCCTGAATGTGATTTGGATATTGTTCCGAATACGGGAAGACAGCAGGAGGTAAATGTTGCAATGTCAAATTCACTCGGATTTGGTGGTCACAATGCAACAATTGTGTTAAAAAAATACACGGACTAATTTAATAGATAATGACAGACAGAGGATGTTTCATCGAAGCACCCTCTCATTGTTTGTATAAATACTTGATTTGTGAAAGGAGTTAAAATGAAAGAATTTGAACAAAAAATAGGATATACATTTAAGAATACAGAGTTACTTGAAACAGCTCTTACTCACAGCTCCTACGCAAACGAAAATCGGACCAAAAGCAATGAACGTCTTGAATTTTTAGGGGATTCTGTTTTAAGCATTATAATAAGCGATTATATTTTCAGGCATCTTACAGATGTAAATGAGGGGTGGTTGTCAAAATATCGCGCTACGCTTGTCTGCGAGCAATCGCTTGATGAAATAGCGAAAAAAATTGAATTAAGCTCTATGATTAGACTCGGAAAAGGCGAGGAAATGACGGGAGGACGAAAGAGAGCATCTATCGTGTCAGATGCTTTCGAAGCATTGCTGGCGGCAATTTATCTTGATGGCGGTATGGAAACGGCAAGAAAATGGGTGATTGATTTAATGGAGGATACTATTAAAGACGTAGTTGTAGGACACAGATATGCCGATTACAAGACAATGCTTCAGGAGGCTTTGCAAAAAGGTACAGTAGGTAAGGTTACATACAGAACTGTATCGGAGGAGGGACTTGACCATAATAAGACCTTTGAAGTGGAAGTATTGGTTGATGGTATACCAAAGGCAAAGGGAACAGGTCACAATAAAAAAGAGGCAGAGCAGAATGCGGCACATAAGGCATTAAAGCTTATCGGTAAACAGGTATGAGAACATACAATATACCAATATTTGTACCGCATAAAGGCTGTCCTTATGATTGTGTATTCTGTAATCAGAAGCGTATAACAGGAACACAGAAAGATGTTACTGCGGATGATGTGCGTTGTATTATAGAAAAACACCTTGAAACGATTCCAAAGGAAAACCGGTATGTTGAAGCTGCTTTCTTCGGAGGCAGCTTTACGGGAATACCCATTGAAGAACAAACGGGACTGCTAAGAGCTGCCAATGAGTTTTTAGAACAAGGATTTATTGACGGTATCCGTATTTCTACGCGTCCTGACTATATTGACAGAACAATACTTGATAACCTGAAAAGATTTGGGGTGACAACTATTGAACTGGGCGTTCAGTCGATGAATGATGAGATATTAAAGCTTTCAAATCGCGGTCATACCTGTGCAGATGTTATAAATTCAGTAAAGCTCATACGTGAATATTCTTTTGTTCTAGGTCTTCAGATGATGACCGGATTGCCGGGCGATACAGACGAACGCTCGCTAAAAACGGCAGACGATATTATTGAATTAAAGCCTGATATTGTTCGTATTTATCCAACACTTACAATTAAGGATACGTATCTTGAAAAGTTGTATCTTTCGGGGAAATATACACCGCAGACTGTTTCAGAGGCGGTAGAATTATCAAAACAGCTTTTGCTGAAATTTGAGAAAAATAATATAATCGTTATACGTATCGGACTTCAGTCAACTGAGGAAATAAGTGAAGGCGGAAGCGTAGTTGCGGGACCTGTACACAGCTCATTCAGGGAGTTGGTTGAAAGCAGCATTTATTATGATATTATTTCATCTAAAATCGAAAAAAATGCGGTACGTGCAGATGTATTTGTCAATCCATCGGAAATTTCGAAGGCAGTAGGAAATAAACGCGGAAACATTATAAAATTGAAAAATGAAAAGAATATTGATATAAGGATTTTAGAAGATAAAGAATTGAAAAAAAGAGAGGTGAGATGTGTTTGCTATTAAAGAGATTGGAGTTGCAGGGGTTTAAGTCTTTTGCAGATAAGACGGTACTTGATTTTGTAGACGGTTCAACAGCAGTCGTCGGACCTAACGGAAGCGGAAAAAGTAATATTTCCGACGCTATACGTTGGGTTATCGGCGAAATGAGCGCCAAATCACTAAGAGGCGCAAATATGCAGGATGTAATTTTTGCAGGTACAGAAGCAAGAAAACCTGTGAATTTTGCGGAGGTAAGTCTTGTTCTTGATAACAGCACACATTTATTTGATATAGATTTTGATGAGGTTGTAGTAACGCGCAGATTATTCAGAAGCGGTGAAAGCGTATATCAGATTAACCGGGCAAATTGCCGATTAAAAGATATACATGAGCTGTTTATGGATACCGGACTTGGACGCGATGGATACTCGATAATAGGACAAGGTGATGTATCGAAAATTCTTTCAACAAAGGCTGAGGACAGACGCAGTCTTTTTGAGGAAGCGGCAGGTGTTTCAAAATATAAGTACAGAAAAGAGGAAGCGGAAAGAAAGCTTAGGGGAGTTGAAGAAAATCTTGTAAGAATATCTGATATTACCTCAGAGTTGGAAGCGCAGAGAACTCCGCTTAAGCGTCAGTCTGAAAAGGCGAGGAAATATCTAGGCTTGTATGAGGAATATAAAAGCTTAGATGTAAATTTAAGTATAGTTACTATTGAT
>CAJTUY010000045.1:4891-13981 GCA_910579415.1 uncultured Clostridia bacterium
AAGAATAAAGTTAATGCGCAGGAAACCGAAAAGCTTTACAAAAGCGTAGAGGATGAACTTAGCGAATTAAGAGCAACGGAGAGTGAAACTGAGCAGAAAATAACGGCTTTGTATGATGAAAGTAAGCAAAGGGACGAGGATATTGCTGAGCAAAACAGACTTTTAAGCGAAGCGCAGTCAGAAAGTATGACAGCAGGCAATGAAATTTCTATTGCTGAAAATAATATTAAAAATAATCATGCGCTGCTTGCCCGTATTGACAGTGAAATTAAAGAAATTCAGGATAAGAATACAGAACGCGAAGGAGATATAGAAACCTTTAAAATACAGATTTCCGAGAAACAAAAGACGGCGGACGGAATTTTAAAAGAATTTGACTCTGCAAGAGAAGAACAGGATAGTATAACCTCACATAAGGATAATCTTTCAGAGAGAATCGAGGCTTTGAAGAGTGATATTATAGA
The DNA here is from genome assembly GCA_910579415.1 of uncultured Clostridia bacterium. Classification (GTDB taxonomy): domain Bacteria; phylum Bacillota; class Clostridia; order UBA1381; family UBA1381; genus Hominilimicola. The sequence goes on from CAJTUY010000045.1 coordinate 5,356, forward strand.
AAAGCTGAATGAGGTTTCGGCTAAAAAGGCGCAGATGAACGGTATTGAAACCCTGCGCTCAAGCTTTATTGAACGCCGCGAGGTTGTCGAGGCTGAAATAAAAAGCTTTAAAGAGGGTGTAACCAATACGCGGCGAGATATTGAGGAGTGCAGGGAACAGATTTCTCAAAAAACAGAAAAGCTTAATAAAATGAAGCAAACTGTTGAGCGGCATACAGAAAACGCAGATAAACTGAAAGAAGAACATAACAATATAACATCTTCACTCAACGCTTTAAATGTTGAATATAATTCCAAGACTTCAAAGAAAAAAATTCTTGAGGGTATGGAAAATGATTATGCAGGTTACGCTAAAAGCGTAAAGCTGGTATTAAAAGCGGACGAGCTTAAACGTCTTGCGATTTACGGAACTGTGTCGGGACTGGTAGAGGTTGATAAAAAGTATGTCACGGCAATTGAAATAGCACTCGGAGGAGCATTGCAGAATATCATAGTGGAGAGCGAGGAGGATGCTAAAGAAGCAATTGCTTTTTTAAGGCGAAATAATGCAGGAAGAGCCACTTTCCTGCCTGTATCATCAGTAAACGGTAGGGAATTTGATAATATAAACGAAGTTTCAAAGTGTGAGGGCTTTATAGGTCTTGCAAGTAATTTAGTGCGTTTTGATAAGAAGTATACGGGTATATTTAAGAGCTTGCTGGGACGTGTTGTCGTTGTTGACAATACTGATAATGCCATTGCAATGAGTCGAAGGTTCGGATATAAATTCAGAGTGGTAACGCTTGAAGGCGATATTTTAAATACGGGCGGTTCAATGTCCGGAGGCAGCGTAAATAAACAGAGCGGTTTTTTGTCGCGTTCAGCTGAAATAAAGACTCTCGCTTCAGAGATAAACGAGCTTTCAGCAAAACTAAGAGAGGAAAATAACAAGAAACAGGCAATTGAAAATGATATCCGTATAATAAATAATCAGTTGTCATCATATATTCCTCTTGTAAGAGAATACGAGGATGAAATTCTTCGCCTTGAAAACACACAAAATCATCTTGAGCAAACGCTGCTGTCTGATAATGATACGGAGCAAAATCATAAAACAGAACTGGAGCAGATTGAAAAACAGCTTTCCGAATCCTCTGAAGAAATAGCAGTGCTTCTGCAAAGCATAAGAGCAGTTGAAAATGAAGTTGACGATATGCAGAAAAAAGCGGAGGAAATGACAGCTGAGCTTGAGAAAGTTACAGCCGAACGAGAGGAAAGAGCGCAGAGTATTATGGATAAAACTTTGGAAATAGCTGCTCTGGAAAAGGATATTAAGGTAATAGAAGCTTCAATTGAAAGTGCGTATAATGCAATTCAGGCTTCAAAGACAGAGATTAAAAAGCGTGACAGCGATAAAGAACGTATCTGCGTGGAAAACGACAGACTTTATAAGCTTATAAATGAGAAGCGGCAATGTTCTGAAGGGTCTGCTCAAAAAATTGATGAATACCGAAATAAAATTAAGCAAATTGAGGAACAGAAAAATGCTCTTGTCGAAACACTGAAGAGCATACAAAGCTCAAATAAAGACCTTACAGATAAACTTCTTAATCTGCAGCAGGAGCTGACGCGACTTGAAAACAGACGTGAAAAGCTTGAAAATGATACGGAAAGTGTATTAAATAAGCTATGGGATAATTATGAGCTTACATATGCTGCCGCAATGGAAATTAAAACTGATATTTTAAACGAGAAGGACGCATTTGCAAGGCTTTCTGAATTGAAGGGTGAAATAAAATCGCTTGGCAGTGTTAATGTAGATTCGATAGAGGAATATGTAGCGGTAGAGGAACGCTTTAAGTTCCTTACGGAACAGAAAAATGACCTTGACAAGTCCAAAGCTGACCTGGAAGAAATTATATCATCAATGGAGGAGCATATGACAAAACTTTTTGACATGCGTTTTAAGGAGATAAATGAAAGCTTTGGCGCTGTCTTCAAGGAGCTGTTCGGAGGCGGAACAGGAAAACTGTCACTTTCAGACCCAAGCGCGCTTTTGGAAAGCGGTATTGAAATTGAGGTACAGCTTCCGGGTAAAGGATTACAGAATATTAACCTGTATTCAGGCGGCGAAAAGTCGTTTATAGCGATAGCCCTTCTGTTTGCAATACTTCGCGTAAAGCCTGCTCCGTTCTGTATTTTGGATGAAATTGATGCAGCGCTGGATGATGTAAATGTATCAAGATTTGCTACATATTTAAAAAACTATATTGAACAGACCCAATTTATTATTATAACGCACCGTCGCGGAACTATGGAAGCGGCAAATATTTTATACGGAGTTACAATGCAGGAAAAGGGTGTTTCAAAGCTTTTATCGCTTAATATTGACGATGTGGCTGATGATATGGTTGGTTAGGAGTAAAAGATATGGGATTTTTCGACAAACTAAAATCAGGATTAAGTAAGACAAGGGAATCTATTTCAGAACAGGTTAATAATGTATTCAGTGTATTTGTTAAAGTTGATGATGAACTTTTTGAAAATCTTGAGGAAGCTCTCATAATGGCAGACATAGGAGTTAAAACCACAGAATATATTATAGAAACGCTGCGTGAAAATGTCAGAAAAAAACACATTACAGACGGAAATCTTGTTAAAGACGAATTAAAAAATATAATAAGCGATATATTGTCTGAGAAGGATACATCTGTTGACATATCGCATAAACCTGCCGTAATACTTGTAATAGGGGTAAACGGTGTAGGAAAAACGACAAGTATAGGAAAAATTGCATCTCACTATAAATCACAGGGTAAAAAAGTAATGCTTGCGGCGGCTGATACATTCAGGGCTGCTGCAATAGACCAACTTGATATATGGGCAGAACGAAGCAATTGTGATATAATAAAACATCAGGAGAACAGTGACCCTGCGTCGGTAATTTTTGATGCCTGTAATGCAGCGAAGGCGAGAGGGACTGATATTCTTATTTGTGATACCGCAGGCAGACTGCATAATAAGAAAAATCTTATGGCGGAACTTGCCAAGATTAACAAGGTGATAGAACGTGAGCTGCCTGGTTCTTCAAGAGAAACTCTTCTTGTGCTTGATGCAACCACAGGACAGAATGCTGTAAGTCAGGCAAAGCTTTTTGGCGAAACAGCCGACATAACAGGTATTATACTGACAAAGCTTGACGGAACCGCAAAAGGCGGTATAGTTATTTCAATCGCTAAAGAACAGAATCTGCCGGTAAAATTTATCGGTGTAGGCGAAGGGATTGATGATTTGCAGGAATTTAACTCGGCGGATTTTGCAAAAGCTCTTTTTGAAGAATAGAATTATTGAGGAGGATAACGGGTGAAATTTAAAGAACTGGCAGTAAAGTATCTTCTGCCGTACATAGCTATGACAATAGGTACTGCGGCGGCAGCTTTTTCCCTGGAGGAATTTTTGATTCCGTCAACAATTCTTGATGGCGGAATAATGGGTATAAGTATTATTTTGGCTCAGATATTCCATAAAGGAATAAGCATTTTTGTAATAGCGCTTAATTTACCGTTTTTACTTTGGGGCTTTAAACATCTCGGTTGGCGGTTTCTTTTAAGAGGAACATACTGTATGCTGCTGTTGGCTCTTTTGTTGGAATTATTCAAAGATGTACCGCCTATAACAAATACGGAGCTTTTGGCAGTGGTTTTTGGCGGCGTAATACTGGGATTCGGTGTCGGTACGGTAATACGTTTCGGAGGATGTCTGGACGGGACAGAGATTGCGGCAATGCTTTTGAGTAAAAAAGTTGATTTTTCAGTAGGACAGATTATTTTTTCAATCAATATAGCTATATATGCGGCAGCAGGAATTTTATTTGGTTGGGACAGAGCGCTTTACAGCTTGCTTACATATTTTATATCGTTTAAAATTATTGATATGGTTGAAATAGGAATGGAACAGGCAAAAGCTGTAATGATAATTACAAACGAAGGCAGGAATATTGCCGATGAACTGTATAAAACTCTTGGCAGAACATGTACACTTCTTGAGGGTGAAGGACTTATAAGCGGTAAAAAAGTAGTTCTTTACTGCGTTGTGACAAGAATTGAGTTGGCAGAGGTCAAGCGTATTGTTAATGAAGATGATGCTTCGGCATTTGTGACTGTTACAGATGTTTCGGAAATAATAGGAAAACATATAAAAAATACAAATGTTGATATTGTAAATGAGCGCGTGTAAATACGCGCTTTCTATTTGTTTTTGAAGCTAAATCTGAACATAAAAAATACGGCAAGCACAGCAGGCTTACCGTATTGTGGCTGCGGATCCAGGATTCGAACCCGGACAGAACGAGTCAGAGTCGTTAGTGCTACCTTTACACAAATCCGCAACGTCGGATAATATAATACCACTAAAAATAAATATTGTCAAGCCTTTTTTTGAAAAAAATTGAAAAATGTTGATAAATATTATGCACTGTGTTAGAATATATATAGATAGTAGTGATTTACAATATGTACATACTTATAACACACAGGCAGTTCAAGCATGTTATAAAATAAAAAATCGGAACAAGTTTTCTTGTTCCGATTGGTGCGAGGGACCGGACTTGAACCGGCACGGTTAAACCACACGCCCCTCAAACGTGCGCGTCTGCCTATTCCGCCACCCTCGCATTCAGCGTGTAATATTGTATCATAAATATTGTAGTTTGTCAATCGGAATTTTATACATTACAAAAATAATATTTGGAGTTGTTGTATAGATGAAAAAAATTATTGCATTTATCCTGTCGGTTATATTTACTGCATCAATGTGCGAAAGTGTATTTGCAATGGCAGAGAGCGCCGATTGTGCGTGCCTTATAAACGGAATTACAGGGGAGGTTATATTTTCAAAGGATATGAATACTCGTCACGCAATGGCAAGTACAACAAAAATAATGACGGCGATAATAGCGATAGAGCAGTGCGGTATGGATGAGAAAGTTACGGTAAGCAGGAACGCAGCATATCAGGAGGGGTCTGCGGCTTATGTACGTGAAAACAATGTTATTGCTATGAAAGATTTGCTATATGGTCTTATGTTAAATTCAGGCAATGACGCTGCTGTGGCAATAGCTGAGCATATATCGGGAAGCAGTGAGGTCTTTGCGGAACTGATGAATAAGAAAGCGGAGGTTTTGGGACTTCGGGATACACATTTTATGAACCCTAACGGACTTGATGACCCTGAACACTATACAACTGCATATGAGCTTGCAATGATTGCGAAATATGCGATGGAAAATGATGTTTTTCGTGAAATAGTAAGCACAAGAACATATCAGGCGACTCCTGATAATGCAACGGAAACACTGTATTTTTCAAATCATAATAAAATGCTAAAAAATTATGAAGGTTCAACAGGAATTAAAACAGGCTATACACGTGCTACCGGACGATGTCTTGTATCTTCTGCAAAACGTGATGATATGGAGTTTATTGCCGTTACGCTTGGTGACCCTAACGACTGGAAAGACCATAGTGAAATGCTTGACTACGCGTTTAAAGAACATTATCCTAAACAAGTGGTCCGAGAAGGTATGACAGTTAAAATTGCAGAAATTGCAGGAAAGAAACATAGCATGATAGCAAAAAATGATTTTACTATACCTTTAAAAGAACACGGAAAAACAGAAATAGAAGTGGTAACACATATGGCGGAAAATCTAGATGCGCCGATTAACGAAGCTGAAAAAGTTGGTTATTTGGATGTTTTGTGTGATGGCAATTCGGTTGGCAGAGTAGATGTCATTTCCCATGATGAAATTGAAAGTATAAAAGGTATTCAAATAAAAAACAGTTTTTGGGAAAGATTGGCGGGAGTATTCAGAATATTATTTGCTTAACGAAAGGAAGAATAAAATGGGAGAAACAGTAAGACTTCAAAAATACATAGCGATGAGCGGACTTGCTTCACGTCGAGCGGCAGAAGCAATGATAGAGGAAGGCAGAGTTTCTGTAAACGGAAAAATGGTTACCGAACAGGGAGTAAAAATTGAGATAGGCGCAGATGATGTGGCTGTTGACGGCGAGATACTGAAACTTAAAAATAAAAAGTATTATATAATGCTTAATAAACCGGTTGGATATGTTTCAACGGTAAGTGACCAGTTTAACCGCCTTACGGTAGTAGATTTGGTAAAAAAAGATTTAGGGAATGTACGTGTGTTTCCTGTCGGACGGCTTGATTATGATACAGAAGGCTTGCTGCTTCTAACTAATGACGGTGATTTTACTTATGAAGTAACACACCCTAAATTTAACATGGATAAAACATATATTGCGGCAGTTAAAGGCGGAATGACGGTAAGCGGTATGAATAAGCTGAGGAATGGTGTATATATAGATGATGGATTTAAAACTTCACCTGCACAGGCAGAAATTATTGATGCGTATGACGGACATACTTATGTTAAAATAACAATTCATGAAGGTAAAAACAGACAGGTTCGTAAAATGTTTGAAGCGGTAGGGAATACAGTCGTGGGATTGCAGAGGATTAAAATAGGTAATGTTGAATTAGGAAATCTTCCTCTTGGCAGATGGCGGCACCTCACAAGCCATGAGGTAAATTATTTGCGAAGCAAATAATAGCAAACAAATTCAGAGAAACGATGAATTAAATTCATCGTTTCTTTTTTTGTATATCATATACAAAATTACCATATTATAATGATATATTTTTTTTTGCGATAATATTTCAAAAAAAGATTGAAAAAATTTAGAAATTAAGGTATAATGTAGAATAGGTATAATTTTTTAAAATTATCTTTAATCTACAAATAACGGAGGTTAAATTATGGGAACAGTTGATAAGTTGACTGAGCTTCAATACCGCAGAAGTGTTATAGAAAATGGCGGCGGTGAAGCGAAAATCAAAAAACAGCATGACAGCGGAAAACTCTGCGCCCGTGAGAGAATTAACGCTCTTTTAGACGAAGGAAGCTTCGTTGAAATTGATGCTTTTGTAACTCACAGATGTAACGAGTTTGGAATGGACTGTGTAGAAGCACCGGGCGAAGGTGTTGTTACAGGATACGGCACTGTTGACGGCCGTCTTGTTTATGTGTATGCGCAGGACTTTACAGTAATAGGCGGTTCGCTGGGTGAAATGCACGCAAAGAAAATTTGTAAGGTTATGGACATGGCTGCTAAAATGGGCGCGCCTATAATCGGCATGAATGATTCGGGCGGCGCAAGAATCCAGGAGGGAATAGACGCTCTTTCAGGATTTGGTGAGATTTTTTACCGTAATACCATAAACAGCGGTGTTATTCCTCAGATTTCAGTGATAATGGGACCATGCGCAGGCGGCGCAGTCTATTCACCGGCTATAACGGATTTTATCTTTATGGTTGAAAAGACAAGCCAGATGTTTATAACAGGTCCGCAGGTAATAAGTTCAGTTACCGGTGAAACCGTAACAAGCGAGGAACTTGGCGGGGCGGATACGCATACGGCTAAATCGGGAGTTGCTCATTTTAAGGCAGAAAATGATGAGGAGTGCATAGCAAAAATAAGAAAGCTGTTATCATATCTGCCGTCAAACAATCTTGAGGAAGCTCCGTATGAGCCGTCATCAGATGAAATTAACCGTTTGTCAGAAAAGCTTACAACAATCGTTCCCGATGAGGCTAATAAAGCTTATGACGTAAAAGATGTTATAGCAGAGCTTGTTGACAATGCTGATTTTTTTGAGGTGCAGGAAGGCTTTGCGCAAAATATTGTTATAGGCTTTGCCAGAATGAACGGACAGGTTGTAGGTATTGTTGCAAATCAGCCCAAAGTAATGGCAGGATCGCTTGATGTAAATTCATCGGATAAAGCCGCAAGATTTGTTCGCTTCTGCGACAGCTTTAATATTCCGTTAATTACGCTTACAGATGTTCCGGGATACTTTCCGGGTATCGAACAGGAACAAAACGGCATTATAAGACATGGAGCAAAACTTCTTTATGCCTTTTCTGAGGCAACTGTGCCTAAGATAAATGTGATTTTGAGAAAGGCTTACGGCGGTGCATACATAGCCATGAATTCAAAGAATTTAGGTGCTGATGTTGTAATGGCGTGGCCTACCGCAGAAATTGCAGTTATGGGACCTGAAGGCGCTGCCAATATCATATTTAAAAATGATATTAAAGAAAGCTCAGATCCTATATCAACACGTAACGAAAAGATACAGGAGTATAGAAATAAGTTTGCATCACCGTATGAAGCGGCTAAACGCGGTTATGTGGATGATGTAATCGAGCCTGACTCTACAAGACCGAGAATAATTGCGGCACTTGAAATGCTTGCTTCAAAGCGTGAGTCAAGACCGGCTAAAAAGCATGGAAATCTTCCTGTTTAATTGACGGAAAGGAGATTTTAACTATGTATTCACAAGGATTATTAACAGGTCAGGGTCTTACACTGAGTGAAGCTCTTAAAACAGGTGGCACAACAACTGTTTTAGGACTGTCTATTGTATTTGCCGTACTAATCATATTGATGATAGTGCTTGCTCTGTTTAAGGTAATTTTTTACAGAGAACCTAAAAAACAGAATGCGGCGGTTGTAACTGCTCCCGAAGAGGAAAACTCAGCAGAGGATACTGATGAGGATGA
>CAJTUY010000046.1 GCA_910579415.1 uncultured Clostridia bacterium
TCTATATATCCCTTGCGTATTCCCTTTTCAAGCGCATATGCAAACATACATGTACAGGTTGATTCCTGATAGTTATCACTTCGGCGGTTATCCATAACCTGATACCATACGCCGTCATTATCCTGATATTTTACGACATTTGAAATCGCCTTATTAAACAGTTCTGTCAGCGTTTTATATCCGCTATGCTCCATCGGAATAAAGTCAAGCGCGTCCACAAGCGCCATGCAGAACCAGCCTACCGACCTTCCCCACACATTCAATGAACGTCCTGTTGTCTTATCCGCCCAAAACGCTTCTTTCGACTCGTCGCACGCATGAGCATACAGACCGCAGCGAGGCTCGTACGTAAGCCTTTCGGCATTTACAAACTGATTTACAACATCGTCAAACTTTTCAAAATGATTAAATTCCTTAGCGTACTGCGCGCTGAACGGCTCACCCATAAACAAACCGTCAAGCCATACCTGATTAGGATAAATCTGCTTATGCCAGAAGGTTCCCGACTTTGTACGCGGCTGAATTTCAAACTGCGAAGCCAACAGTTCAATTGCCTTCTTATACTTTTCCTCTCCTGTTTCATGATACAGATAGAACAGATTTTTACCATTATTTATATGGTCTATATTCCTTACTTCGGGATTATACGTTTTTATTGTTCCCTCATCGGTTATGAAATAGTCCATACTGTTTTTTATATAATCATAATATTTTTTATCGCCGCATTCTTTATATACAGCTTCAAAGCCTTTCAAACAAAGTCCCGCATCATACTGCCACTTAATGCTGAGTATCTCTCCGAAGTCCTCCATTATTGTATCACACAGCTTTTTAGCCGTATCCATCAATTGTTTTGACATTACATTTCTCCTTTTTATTTTTCAATTACATTATAGCAGAATTTAATATGAAATGATATGTTTTTTTTGTTATTTAATACAGATTTATTATTTTGTTTAACTATGGTCTTGTAAATACCGATACTTTATTTTATAATTATTCTATAATACAGGAGGTTTTAATCATGGATAATGTACAAAAATGGTCTTACCGGTTAAAGGCTAAAGAAATGGTTGATATTTTAAATTCAAAGAATTTTAATGCGATTTACGCGGAAGACGCGGCGGAGGCAAAAAGAATTTTTCTTGAACTTATGCCTGAGGGTGCAAGCGTTGCGGTAGGAGGCAGCGTTACTCTTAAACAGACAGGTATTATGGAGGAAATAGAAAGCGGACGATATAATTTTTACGACCGCTTCCACTGTGAAAGCGTTGCGGCAATGCACGACGTATACCGTGAAAGCTACAAGGCTGACTATATGGTTGCAAGCTCAAATGCAATTACAAGGGAAGGTCAGCTTGTAAATATCGACTGTGTAGGCAACCGCGCAAGTCAGATTGCCTTCGGTCCTAAAAAGGTTATTATTGTTGTAGGCGTAAATAAAATTGTAGACACTATGGAGGACGGAATTAAGCGCGCAAAATCAATTGCGCCGTTAAATGCCAAAAGAATACGACATAAAACGCCATGCGCTACCGATGACTGCTGCACCTGCTCAAACTGCGAGGGGCAGCCGAGAATGTGTAATTTTATCGGCATAGTTGACGGTTGTTTTCATTTCCCAAAGCGTATTACAGTAATTATGGTTGCAGAGGAGCTGGGATATTAAAATGGGCATTTTTAACAGCAATTATTCAAAACCCGGACCCGGCGTATACAAGGACTCGCCCAAGAAAAAGGGACTGAGCCTGTTTTATGAGTTATTTTTCAGAAAATTCTGGAAGCTTATACAACTGAACCTATTATATATACTTACTCTCATTCCGACCTTTGCTATTGTATTTATACTGTCAGGAATGGTTTCAAATAAGCTCGGCATAAACGCGGATACACTCGGACAGTTCATGGAGCTGAATGAAGTAGATGCCGCGCGCATTTCCATAACTATGGATTTATTGACGCGCCTTTTTATATCGCTTTTCTTTACAATTTTCTGGGGAGGCGGTCCGGCGACTGCAGGTTTTGTATATATTCTTCGCTCTTTTGTATGGGAGGACAGCGTATTTATGGCAAGCGACTTTTTTAAGCATATTAAATCCAACTTTAAGCAGTCGCTTATTGTATGGATAATTGATATTCTTGCATTCACTGTAATGTGCTACGCCTACTTTTTCTACGGTTCTATGCCCGGCTTTATGTATTTATTGAAATATGTTATACTTGTGCTTGCATTTTTCTATACAATGCTTCATTTATATCTGTACCATCTGCTTGTGACATACAAACTGACAATCGGCAAGCTTTATAAGAATTCAGCCCTGTTCGCGCTGTCCGCGCTTCCGTATACGGCGCTTACAATAGTGATAACCGCGTTTTTAATTCTTATATTACCCGCTATCGGCTTCACCGCTCAGATTGACCAACTTGCTGTATTTTTCACCACTGCGGTATTTATATTCATAGTCCTGCTGATGTTTTCGGTATGCGGATTTATTATTGAATTTAATGCCTGCGCACAGATAAAAAAATATATCAGGGAGGATACGGACGTTGAACGAAATGAATAAACTTCTTCAGGAAGAACTCGGCAAAATATCATTTGATGAAATCGCCTTAAAAAACAAATCTGCCGACACTGTAACTACGGATTTGAATTTATATGACGGACGCAATACTCAGTTTGGATATGCCGACATAGTATGGAAAAGCGACAAACCCGAAACAGTAAGCCCGTCAGGATTTGTTATGTGTCCAAAGTCGGCACAGGATGTCACGCTGACAGCCACTTTTACTTATCAGGATTATCCCGATTTGACAGGCACCGCAACATTTAATATTACTGTTTTGCCCTGTGCCGTTTCCAACGCATCAAGCAAACCTGATACTGACAAAATACGCATATTCATTGCAGGCGACTCCACCGCTTGTAATTATCCGCATGAGGGAGAAAATAACCGTTTCCCTCAGACAGGCTGGGGACAGGTTTTCGGTGAAATGTTTAATGATGAAATAATTGTTGTAAACTGTGCCAGAAGCGGCAGAAGCTCAAAGAGTTTTTTAACAGAAGAAAATTTTCGTTTTATATGTGATAATATTCAAAAAGGAGATTATTTGTTCATACAGTTTGCGCACAACGACTGTAAGGCTGAGGATTTACAGCGTTATACATCTCCGAATGACAACTCGTATCAGGAATGTATTTATAAATTTATAAACGCTGCGCAAAAGGTCGGCGCATCCCCTGTGCTATGCACATCAATTACACGTAATCTGCCGTTGGATACAACTCTTGTTCCCTATGGTAACGCTCTGAAAGAAATCGGCATGAAAGAAAACATTCCTGTAATCGACTTATACAGATGCACTAATTCACTGCTTAACAGCGGAATACAGGATTTTTATATGCGCCTTAGTCCTCGCGATAAACACTTTATGGATAATCCTGAATTTATACATTCACAGTATTATGAAAACGGCAGTATCGATAACACGCATCTTAACATTAACGGCGCATATGCAATTGCAAAAATGGCGGCTGAGGAATTAAAAAATTTAAATCATCCTCTTGCCGAATATCTCAGATAAAAAACACCTGCTTAAGCAGGTGTTTTTATTTGTTATATTTTTGGTTTCATATTTTCAAGACTATCCCATACAAAAACTTCTACTCTGAAGGCGCTATCATCAAAATTCCCATCTGGTTTAATGCTCTGACTTCCCTTTTTAAGCTCCGTATTTTCCTTGACTGATAAACTTTCCAGAATACCCTCTGAATTGTATGCCGCAAATACTACTGCCGCATTGCAGTCCTCTGCTATTGTGATTTCAGCCTGCCTGTCAGTTTTATTATATTTTGCCGACTGATTTACTGTCTGCGGCACAAGCTTTACAGCGTATAAATCAGGCAGCCACGTTGTACTGTTATAGAACGTAATTTCTCCATTATAGTCCTTATTTACTGTAATTTCAGCCTCGTGCATAATCAGCTTATTTGTTGCAAAAGCATACTTCTTAATCGGAGAAACTGTTACACTGCTGTCAGTATCATTTATAAACGTAATTTCAATATCATTTTTGTTGCCGCCGATATAATAAAACGTGTACTTACCCTCAGGCAGTTTTATACCTTCTATTACAGGCTTTACGTTATAATCTGCGCCGTTATCCTTTATTCCGATATAGTTTACCATCGAATTTGTATATGTACCTGAGATTTTACTGCTGTCATCACTGTCCGCAAACTGAGCGCGCACCGTATCGCTTACGCCATCGGCAAATGCAAATACATCATCGTTTGAGTTTGACCTTGCCTTTTTTGCGCCTGTACTGTATTTTGTAATGTCAAAATATCCTGTACCGTCAGGGTGATTGTCAGATGTGCCTGCATAAGTATATTCATTTATTGTCTTATCAGGAGCTTTGGTCGGAGGAGGAGTTTGATTTCCGTCCCCAAAATCCTCATCCATATTATATAAATGCAGTTCGTATATTGACCAATACTTAGCCGCCGAAGTACCTGTCTGACATATTTTTATATAGCGCGCCTGCTGTCGTACAAAGGTAATCTCATTATCTCCGTGCGTTCCCTGTCCAGACGCGATTTTTTCTCCGTAATTTTTACCGTCAGCAGACGTGTAAATCTCATATTGTCTTGGGTAATCGTCAAGCGAGCGCATGATGATTTTGTTAAACTCCCGTACCTCGCCCAAATCAAGGATATACCATTCATTTCCTGTCTGATATGACGAATTCCAGCGTGTCGCGCTGTCGCGGTCAAACGCGCTTGAGGCAGCGCTGCTGTTATGCGACGCTTTTGCTGTCCAGTTTTTATTCGAAATCTGATATTTGTAGTCAAAAACAAAGCTGTCTATATCCGCAAGTTCCGAGCTTTCCTGATTATTTGTGCGAAAACGGAATACAACATTATGTGTGCCACTTATAACCGTGTTAAGCTCATAGGTGATTGTTTGCCACTCGCCGTTTGTATTCGGTATTTGAAGTTCCTGCACGGTTTCTCCGCTTACAAGTCCAAGCGCAAGTTCAATGTATGATTCCTTATTGCTTCTGACCGTAAGTGTAATTGACTTTGCTCCGTCCTCAAAGCCTACGCCGTCATATTTGACATAATCCTGGTCGTCACATTCAGTAATGAATTTCACTCCGTTTTCCTCTGCCACGCTGACACCGCCGAAACCCGAATACTTTTCAGCCTCAATAGTTCTGTAAGCGCTCATTTCAGCCGTTGCAGGCGGAATATCAATATCATCAGGCTTTTCGGGGTCTGCCGGCGGTTCCTGCCCCACATCTCCCGACGTTATAATGTTTATGCCGTCACTTGTAACAGCCGCGTTATATTCAACGGCAAGTTCCTTCGTATATCCCTCGCCTATGCGTTCAAACGGATAAGACACACCGTTAATCGTCACCTCAGCATTTTCACCGAAATTATCCTCTAAATACAGTGTTCCGACATATGTTTCATTCTCCGGCTTAAAGGTAATATTCTTATTCTGGTATGCCCTGCTTCCCTCGTCTGCGGTTTCAACACAGCTTATCGTTCCCCAGCCTTCAGGCGAAATATATGCGGCATTCGTCATTTTATGCTCCATTTCAGGCAAAAGCTTTGGCGTAAGCCAAAGTTCATTACTTGCCGCGTTACGGTGATAACCTATTACTTCATAGTAGTTTCTCCATATTGCAGGAATTGATATATACTGCTTATCGCCGCTTATACTGTTAGACGCGTAATTTGCAGTAGTGACGGCAGGCAGTATATCAAGAGGGTGATTAAATACATAATTTCTGTTTTTAAACTGTCTATTATATGAATCCTTCTGCATAGCCTCATACTGATTCTGTCTTTGTGTCTGGAGCAGCAGTCCGCCGTAATGGGTGAGAATATACGGCGTCCATTCGTCATATGTACCGCTCGGATAGCCGAGTGTTTTATACAAAGGGTGATAATAACTGTCAAGACTGTTTATAACATAATCTGTTTCCTCCTGAGTCCATATTTGTCCGAGCTTCAGATGAATAGCCAGCCACTGACCTGCAAAATATGACTCGGAAATACGACCTGTCGGAAAATTATCTGTTAAGTATTTCGCTCTATACGACTCCCTGACAGTATCAAATGCCGTCTGATATTGCTCTTTAAGTGCGTCCTCGCCGAATTTATCACATAATACCGTCATTATTTTATACGCTACTGCCGACACGCTCGTATTAAACGCATTGGGGTCACCGCCCGCGTCATATGAATTTTCCGAATTTTTAAAGACGTACGGATACTGCGGGTCACCGTAAACCTCCACCTGGTCAAAGATGCGCTGTCCTGCCTTTTTCATATAGCTCCAAAACCATTGCAGTTTTTCCTCATCGCCCGTCTGCTGATACAGCTCATACACCGATATAATCAAACCACAGTTGAGGTCAACCCATTTATCCACTTTTCTGTAATCCTCGTGTTCGGTATCGTCCCAAGAAACAAGCTTATATTTAATGCTTGTATCCGCCATATAATTGAAGTCGTGATGTATCTGACCGTCATTACGCTGTGTACGCGCCCAATATTCAAGTTCCTGCCACGCAAACTCAGGGATTAGATACCCTATAATCTGACGCGCGTGCCACATCTGGTCCATCGTTCCGAAACAGGTCCATTCTCCCTCCGCAAACGCAGTCCTTCCGTCTGTTTTGTAAATAGAATTATTACTTATATTCGCAAGCGAATTAAGACACTGATTTATATACCACTGCGGCATATCAGAAGAACGCATAGTGCCTACAAGCTTATCGGCATTTGCTTTAAGCGTATCAAAATTGCCAAGTCCCAATTCAGCTATATCCGCACTGTTAGTATATTTACTTAAATAATAAGCTCCGTCAGGGTCAGAATTATCGTACCACGACACAACAAATTTTATCTTTTTACTTTCATTTGCCGACAGCTTCACTTTAACCGCCGTTCTGTTCTGAGTTCCCGAAACAGTATTGGAACATTCTCCCTCTGTAAAAAATCCGTTATCACTTCCAACAGTAAGAATACCGTCCTCACTATCCGCAAATACAGACCATTTTGACGAAGTAAAACCCTTACCTGCCACATACTGCGCGCTGCCCGATGAAATATCCCATAATAGCGCTGCTGCCGCTTGTGCTTCAGAAGTATTGGTGTTTGTCAGCGTCATTTCATAAAAAGCATACGGCATACTCATATTGTCATAATTAACACTGTCCAGCGGTGAAAATGCTTTCAGCATTATTTCTACACCGTTTACTGTCCCGAAATTCACTATATGTTCAGGCCATATCGCGTCATCATCATACCTGCCGTCTGTTTTAACCGCTGTCATTTTATCGGCAGTTTCCTTCTTTCCTCCTGCTTCCGTATATAATTGAAAACATGACCTTCCCACTGGTTTATAATCATTCTGGTCGGCAGGAGCCATTGTTATTGCGGCAAAGCTGCCATTCTGCGCGTTAAACTTAACCGCACCTGCGCCAAAGCCGCCAAGCGGCGTACCTGTGGTTCCGTCCACCTGCTCATAGCGTGTACCGTTAACAAGCATATCAGCCATAACATTAGGCACTGCCGCTGACAGCATTGCAGCTGAAAGCACTGCGCTTACACATTTTTTTGATATTGAAGTCATTATTATCTACCCTTTCCATAATTATTATCTAACTATATTTTACAGCTTTATCAATGAAAATAACAGTTGTTTCTGATTTAAAACCAGTCAAAAATCACACAAAAAAGAACTGCTGATTTTAACCAGCAGTTCTTTAAAATTATTTTGAATATTTATCAATGTTATTACGAAATTCTCTCGGTGTCATTCCGTATATACTGCGGAATACCCTGTTAAAAGTACTCTGACTGTTAAATCCCGAATTTTCTGATATGACCGTCAGACTATCCTCAGTAGCTCGGATAAGCTTTGCGGCATATTCCGCGCGCAGTACATTTATATACTGCCGAAAATCTATTTTTATTTTTTCAGAAAAAATTCTCGACACATAACTTTTACTGATTGACATCGCAGCTGCAACACTTTGAAGCGATATAGGCTGTGTGAAATTTTCATCAATATAGCTTACAATTTTGTAACTCATATCTTCTATCGGAAAAGGATTTTTATGAGTTAATGTAAGCTTATCAATTATTTGTGAAAGTATAATAACAATCCATGCCAAACGCGCATCACGATTTTGACTTTTGTCAATTGCTCCAAAAGCATATTTAACGTCATTGGGCATATCTTTAGCCGCGATAACAGGATTTTCAGGCACAAATTCAGAAAGGTCAGGGAAAAAGCTTTTATACATCTTACTTGAACATATAATAAGTATCGCATCTGCTTTATCTGTTTTCTCTTTTATATAGCTGTGACGTACGTTAGGGAAAATAACAGCCGCTTCGCCCTTGTTTACAGTATATTTCTTACCGTCAACGGTAATATTCTGACTGCCTGCTCGCATATAAAGTATTTCAATATCAGAATGTATGTGGTCGCCAAAGCTTACCGTTTCGAGGTTATTCTTAACGGAAAAACTTTTTCGGCGAACCTCATAAAATGTAAGCATAATATCACCTCCCGAACTTTTTATAAAAACAACGTCCCGAAGGACGTTGTTTTATTTATTATTCTGATTTTACAACCACAAAAGCCATAAACTGCGTGCCGTCTCCACCTCCGCCTGTTGCTGCTTTTGTTCTGTCAAAATGAATAGTATACGCGCCTGCTTCAAGCGTAACCGTATCAGACATTACCGTATAGTTTGAACCGCCCGATGCCGCCACCTTCGGCATACCGCTTGCCAGCATACATATTGCTTTCTGAGACTCGCTTCCATCTTTGGTAAATGTTGCAGCATAGCCTCTATTATTATATTCTCTGAACATAATGTATATTTTGTATTCGCCCGCTTCGGGAATATTAACGGTTATATCCGACGGAGCATCTATTTTCTTTTTGAATTGGTTCAAATCTCCGAGCGGAGAACCCATTTCCGCGTATGTTTTTGCCTGCTCATCACTAATTGTCAGCGTACCCACATCCTGCAATCCGCTTTCAGTGAAGCTGTCAACTGAGAATATAGGAAGGTTTGTAACCTCAACCGTTGCTTCTGCATCTCCGTAGCCGTCTGCGCTTACAACGATCTTCAAGGTTGATTTTTCAGCCATATCAGCAGGAATAGCATATGTTGATTCATTTGCTCCGCTTATCTCGGCAAACTCCTCAGAGCCTTTCGGTGCTGAAAGCCATTTGTACGTCAGAGCTGAAGTATCCACTCCATCTTTTGGTGATACTGCCGCTTTAACTGTATTGCCCGGTATTATCTGTGTAACAGTCTTATCCGAAGCGTTTGTTATCGCTACATTGCCGAGCGCATCTGAAGAATCTACTACCTGAAGTGTAATTGAACCATTCACATTCGAACCGTCTTTTGAAGTTGCTTTTATTGTCCATTCAGAACCGCCTGTCGCATCTTCTGCAACCGTTACCGTTCCTCCGCTTACCGTTACGCCTGCCGCTCCGGCTGTTACTGCCGTTGCACTCCAGTCAACGTTCTTATTGTCCGCATTTGCAGGAGCAATTTCTGCATTTACAGTCAAAGTATTATTCGGGTGTATTACAACCTTTTCATTATTATACTCCCAAACACCTTCTGCTTCAACAGGCGTTAATGTAATACCGCTTACAAGCAGAGATACTCTTATATCCTGGAATCTTACAGGAGGATTAAAGCTTCCTGTTGAGTCTATTGAATCCTGATTTGATTCACCCTTGTTCATTCCTGTGGGTAAAGTCACACTTGAATTTGATGTACTTAACATTGCCTTAGTCCAGTTATCCGCTGTTCCGTCTGTATCAAGAGCAATCATATTATGACCTGTTGCCATAAACTTTTCACCGGCAGTAATATCGCTTACATTTACTTCTATCGGCTTTATAGTATTTTTACCGAAGGAAACGTACAGTTTAGTAATATTTTCAGCCGCAAGCTTCTCCAACGCTCCTGCTCCTATTGTCAGCGGAACCTGATATGTATATGTCTTTACTGCTGTAACATTATTTGCCGTATCTGCGGCAGGTGTTACACTGCTGCCTGCTGTAATATTATATGTATTACCGTCTTTATCACCTAATGTAACTGTATAGCTGCTGCCTGCCTTTACTGTTGCTGTATATGAAAGCGCATTTTCACCTTCACCGTCCTGCACTCCTGTAACCGTTGCCGTTACAGCCTCACCTGCTGACGGAGTAAGCGTAAGAACAAGGTCTTCTGCTTTCATTTTATACAAATCTTTTTTGTTGCTATTATTATTGTATATACCTGTAAGAGTAACTGTACCGCTTACTGTTACATCCTGTGCAGGTTCTTCCGTAGGCTGTGTTGTCGGCTCTGTTGTAGGTTCTGTCGTGGGCTGTGTTGTCGGCTGTACCGCTTCCGGATATGTTACTTTTATAGTTCTTGTATATCCTCCGCCAACATTAAGCATTTTAACCTTACCATCTGTTATATCCTCAGCTTTAATAGTATAACCTGCTTCTTTATTAAACTGGTTTGCACCAATTTCAAGCTTTGTGTCAGCTCCCATTGCCTCAATTTCAACAACAGCACCTGCAACTGCCGGAACAGTAAATTCCGTACATTGATTGATTTGCGCCCAGTCAGTCCAGTTTGCATTGGCAACCTTACCTTGACCTGTTGTTCCGTCATTTAATGTCTTTGGTGTTGTGTCAATATCCATCTTGACATCAATAGGTGTTCCGTCTACGGTTGCCTGGCCTACCCAGAATTTACCCGACTCATTTTCCCAACCAACCGTCGGAGCGCCGTTCTTTGTCTGGAAATCAAAGATAACCGACGTATTTGAAAGCGTCTTTGTATTTGCTGTAAATACAGGCGTTAATGTCATATTGTCATTAAGTATTACTTCCTGACCCACTGCATAAGTGTTTGTTCCATCAGTCCATCCTGTAAGAGTATTTCCGTCTTTATAAACACCTCTGTTTGCAGGAATTGTAATTGTCTTTCCTTTTCTGACTTTCATTTCACCAGGCACTGTTCCCTGACCATCACCCAGTGTAAAGGTTGCCGTTACCTCATTAGGAATTTCTGCCTCAGTAATACTTTCAATAGCAATATAAGGCCAGTATCCGTTTATCGGCAATGTAAGCTCGGCAGGAGTATTTTCCTTATAATAGACAAATGAAACCGCGCTATTATCTGAATGATAGCATTTTCCTGCATTTTTCGCTCTGTCTATCTCTTCTGCACCCTTTTTAAGAACAATATCACTTCCCCATGCGCAGCCGCCTACTGTAATCTTTGTATAACCCGGAACCTGTACGGTAACTGTTCCGGCATTTACACCATGTTCAGAAGAATGGTATCTGGCATTTTCAAATTTAGCAACTGCATTTTCAGCATCTGCCGATACAATATTACCATCTTTATCAAGACTAAATGTAGTCAGTGTATTCTGCTCTATTGCTTCCTCTGTGTTATAATACTTATATGCCGACTGTCCCATAAAGTCAACTATGATATTCAGTGCGTTTTCAATCGGCTTTTCAGGTTCAAATTTAGGACCTCCCTCTGTTGTCGGAACATACTTAGAACCTACAAAACGTCCCTTTGAGCCGGCAACTGTCGCATAATATGTCATTCCGCCTTTAACTTCTATCGAAAGAGCATGTTTTGCGCCCTGTGTACCGTCTGCTTTTACTTCCTTATCAGGCGAACCTAAATAGAAAGTTTTATTTGAGCCAAGATCTACAAGATAAACTGTCCATGTACCGTCAGCAGGAGCAACAAATTTCAAGCCTACTCCGCCATCCTTAGCTATACCGTTAGTCCATCCGCCGTTATCAGCGCCGGTTATATAGTAATCAAATGTTTCCCCGTCTATTACAGCGCTTGTTGCAGAGCCTGAACCCATATCAGCCATGAGAGTCATGCCTCTCATAATTACTGTATCCTTTGTTTTACCCTTATCTGCCGCGCTTGCTTTCCAGAAGGTTGTGTAAACCTTTGAGCCGTCAGAGTTATTTTCGCCTTCAAATACAGTTATGTTATCATAATCGCCGGCTGAAAGTGCAAACTTAGTTACAGAAACTTCACCCTCTGAAACTGTTTCAGCTTCACCAAGAGCTGTACCGTTTACATATGTGGTCATGGTCTTTGCTGTTGTATCAACAACAAGCTTAACCTTATTCCAACCGTCCTGCATAGATGCTGCTGCGACAGTCTTTGTATATTTTCCGAGAGTTACTGTTGTATCTGCTTTCTTAACATCAAATTCAACAGTTACGAGTGATTTTGACGAAGCCTTCGCCAAATCAGCGCTTACCGCACCACTTACATAATATCCCGAGTTGCTTCCGTCTTTCTTGACAGTACCGCCTACTGCTGTTGCATTATCCTCAAAGTCAGCATAAAGCAAATCGCCTTTCTTTGACGGAATAGTTACATCATATGTAACTGTATCTCTAAGAAGTGTTACGCCCTTTTTACACTCAATTATATAAGTAACCTTACCTTTAGCTGCATCTGATTCATACGGATTTCTTGCAATAGTACCGTCAGCATTTACTCCGCCTTCGTTTGCAAGCTTAATAGTTGTTACAACACCGTCTTTTTCTGCAACTGCCGGCACAGGAACAGCTCTGTCAAGCACCGCCGCTGCATTTGAACCCATTAAATCTGTGATTGCACTTTTAGCATCGTTCATTGATGCATTAAACACTTCCGGATTAACTGTGCTGTCCGCTGTAATTGTCAAATTGATTGTCTTTGAAGTACCTACATATGTGCTGTCTGCTTTTCTTATATAAACTTTAAGCGAAGCTTCACTTGTACCTGAAATAGGTCTTACGGCAGTAACTGTATTATCAGCATTAACAACTAAATAATCGCTGTTTGATTTAAAGTGCAGCTCATAACCCTCAGGATTTGCAGGAAGAGTAAACTGACCGCTTACCTCATACGTGTCATCAGCTGTCTTTTTAATTGTTTCGCTGTCAGGTATTACAACCTCTCCAAGCTTAGATATAACAGGCTCCCAGACAGATTTAACATTCATAGGATCCCAATTATCGCCGTCTTTAATCAAATATCTGTACGGATTGAATGCGAGCATCTCCCATTCATTTGGAACAAGCGCGTTTCTGTTAGTAAGGTCTATCTTCTTGCCGCTTGCATCAAGTGTTCCGTATTCATAATACTGTGATTCCTTAGCAGGAGTACTCCAGTTGCCCCAGCCCGCAGGCGCAATTGACGATGTTCCGTCAGGAAGATTATTAATTTTAACTCCTATTGCCGCTGTTGGAGAGTCATTTCCGCCCCAAGGTCTTCCGAAATCACCTACAACAAACTGTCCGCCCTTAGTAGATGCTGCATTTACACTTCCACCGTAAAGAAGATATCCCTTTTGTGTTGAGGCATTCTTAACAGCAGTAATATGTCCGCCCTTAGGTGATGAACCAAAACCAGCCCAATTAAAGTCACAGTTATCAAATACACACGTGTTTCCACCGAAGATATAGTCTGTCTGTCCTTCAATTACACAATCTCTGAAATATATGCGGTTAGACTTACTTCCCGTATATAATGTGTCCTGACTGCTCAGGAACTGACAATTGTAGAATGCTACTCTTTCAGCGTTATTATTGTCTATTGCTATTGCAGCAGCTCTTTCTGTAAAATCTCCGTTATATACTTTAGAAGTTGCTTTTCTTTCAGGCTTTTTGCCTACTCCGTCAGAATATGCCGCACTTTTCGGCTCCGCAGGTGTAACACCATCAGCAATTTCTTCTTCTGTCATATATCTGTTAAATGAATTTTCGAATATAATATCCTCTGCATAGAAATCA
>CAJTUY010000047.1:0-13185 GCA_910579415.1 uncultured Clostridia bacterium
TGTTAGCTCTAATTACTAACTGACTTTTCTTCGTAATTATATCCGAATTTCTGTCATAAAAAACTCTTTTTATTGACTGGGAGTGTTTTTAAAACACTCGCACTTACATCTGTCTATCTTTCAATGTACATGCTGTATTAACTGACAGCTCAATTAGTATATCACTCTGCAAGCCATTTGTCAACACTTTTTTTGAAAAATTTTTTAAAAATTTTATGTTTTATCTTTATATACAATATCTTGTGTTTTTATACCTATTTTATATACAAATTATATTACGTTTCAATCTTTTTTTTCTGTGCTATTGACGTCTGATATTGAAAAATGATAAAATAATAATTACATTATATTTATATTTAGGAGAAAAACATGTGGAGTGCAGATAAATGGAGCGAATATTGTCTTTTAGACAGCGCTGACGGAGAAAAATTAGAATACTGGGGCGACTATCTGTTACGCAGACCTGACCCGCAGGCTGTCTGGAGTTTAAAATCCGACAAAAACTGGAACAGGGCAGATGCGTGGTACCACCGTTCAAAATCAGGCGGAGGAAAGTGGCAGTATTTAAATAAGAAGTTACCCGAACGCTGGACTATAAATTACAGGGATTTAACCTTTAACATAAAACCTATGGGCTTTAAACACACGGGACTTTTCCCTGAGCAGGCTGTAAACTGGGACTGGTTTTCGGAACTGATTAAAAACGCTGATAAGCCCGTTCGCGTGCTTAACTTATTTGCATATACAGGCGGCGCAACTGTCGCGGCGCTTGCAGCT
This sequence comes from uncultured Clostridia bacterium, assembly GCA_910579415.1. Taxonomy (GTDB): domain Bacteria; phylum Bacillota; class Clostridia; order UBA1381; family UBA1381; genus Hominilimicola. The sequence goes on from CAJTUY010000047.1 coordinate 778, forward strand.
GGAGCTGAGGTTGTACATGTTGACGCATCAAAGGGTATGGTTACATGGGCAAAGGAGAATGTTATTTCATCGGGACTTGCTGAAAAGCCTGTAAGATACATTGTTGATGATGTTGTAAAATTTGTACAGCGCGAAAACAGACGCGGACGTCAATATGACGCAATTATAATGGACCCGCCGTCCTACGGCAGAGGTCCTTCGGGAGAAGTCTGGAAAATCGAAAACGAGCTTTATCCGCTTATTGAAGAATGCATGAAAATACTATCGGACAACCCTCTTTTCTTCCTTATAAATTCATATACTACCGGTCTTAGCGCGCAGGTACTTATAAATGTGCTTTCCATGACTGTCGGACGGAAATACGGCGGCACAATTTCAGCTGATGAAATCGGACTGCCAATGAAATCAAACGCGCTTATACTTCCCTGCGGTATCAGCGGACGCTGGGAGAAATAAATATGATACAAACAACTAATCTGACCTTTGAATATCCTGACGAAAACATAGAAAACAGGGACAAAGTTTTAAACGAAATAAATCTGAATATAGAAAAAGGCTCGTTTACCGCCATTCTCGGTCATAACGGAAGCGGAAAATCCACACTGGCAAAACACTTTAATGCAATACTTCTGCCCACAGGCGGAAAAGTATATATAAAAAACATGGATACTTCGGAAAATGATAAGCTGTTTAATATACGTCAGACGGCAGGCATGGTTTTTCAAAACCCTGACAATCAAATGGTAGCGGCAATGGTTGAGGATGAAGTTGCATTTGCACCCGAAAATTTAGGCATTGCGCCGAAGGAAATACGCAGACGGGTAAACAAATGTCTTGCCGCTGTGGATATGACAGACTTTTCCCAAAACGCGCCTTCAAAATTATCTGGCGGACAAAAACAACGAGTTGCAATTGCTGCGGTTTTGGCAATGAATCCTGAAATTCTTATACTTGACGAACCAACGGCTATGCTTGACCCGAAGGGCAGAAGCGAGGTTTTAAAAACAATAAAAATATTAAACCGAGAAATGGGAATTACAGTTGTTTTAATAACTCATTACATGGACGAAGCCACTGAAGCAGACAGAACTATTGTAATGGACAGCGGAAAAATTGTTCTTGACGGCACTCCGCGTGAAGTGTTTAAAAAGGTAGAGCTTTTAAAATCGCTCGGACTCGATGTACCGCAGGTAACAGAGCTTGTATATGAACTCAGCAAGCTCGGCATTGACCTTCCCAAAGATATTCTGACCGCAGACGAATGTTTTAACGCTATTACGGGAGGTATGCCAAAATGATAAAAGCTGAAAATGTAAATTATATATATCAGCACGGCACACCGTTTGCGCGGCAGGCATTATATGATATAAATCTTGAAATTCCCGACGATTCACTAACCGCCATTATAGGTCATACAGGAAGCGGAAAATCTACATTGATACAGCATTTTAATGCGCTTATCAAACCTACTTCCGGAAAAATAGAAATTAACGGTATTGATGTTACAAACCCGAAAGCGGATTTAACTTTAATCCGCCGCACTTCAGGACTTGTATTTCAGTATCCCGAACATCAGCTTTTTGAGGAAACCGTATATAAAGATATAGCATTTGCTCCGAAAAACATGGGGCTTAACGAAAAAGAAATTGATGAACGCGTAAAAGAAAGCGCGGCTATGGCAGGGCTTAGCGAAAAATATCTTGAACGCTCACCGTTTGAGCTTTCAGGCGGACAGAAACGACGCGCGGCAATTGCGGGCGTACTTGCCATGAAGCCAAAGGTTTTAATACTCGACGAACCGACTGCCGGACTTGACCCGAAAGGCAGAGATGAAATTTTAAATACCATAAAAGTTCTTCATAAGACAAACCGTGAAATGATTATACTTTTTGTATCACATTCAATGGAGGACGTGGCCAAAACCGCCGAACATATAATTGTAATGAACAAAGGGCATATTGAAATGCAGGGCAGTACGGCTGAGATTTTTACACGGGCAGAATATCTGCGGCAAATAGGACTGAATGTACCGCAAATAACTTTGTTGTGTGACAAGCTCAGAAATGCAGGCATAAATCTGCCTGATAATATTTACACCGTACATGATGCCGCGAAAGCAATTGCGCCCCTTATGGGAGGTGGCAGAAATGTTTAAAAATATTATAATCGGACAATATCTGCCGGGAACATCACCGCTCCACAGAATGAACCCTGCGGTTAAAATTGTGTTTACCCTTATATATGTAATCGTTCTTTTTTCGGTAAATACTCCTGTTTCATATGCCGCCTTTGCAGTGTATACGTTTGCACTTATACTTATAAGTAAAGTACCTGTAAAGATGATTGTTCGCGGAGTCCGTCCAATGCTTTGGATATTTATACTGACCGCCGTGCTTAATATTTTTATGACACCGGGAAACATTATATGGTCGATTAACATTTTTAAGCTGACGGTTGTCGTAACACGCGAAGGACTTATAATGGGTACGGCTATGGTAATACGGCTTCTGTTTCTTGTTATAGGAACATCGCTTTTAACTCTTACCACATCGCCGTTACAGCTTACGGACGGAATAGAAGTTCTTTTAAAACCTCTGAAAAAAATCAAAGTGCCTGCGCATGAAATAGCAATGATGATGACGATTGCAATACGGTTTATTCCGACGCTTGCAGAGGAAACCGATAAAATAATGAAAGCGCAGACAGCACGCGGCGCAGATTTTGAAACAGGCAATATTATCCGCCGCGCAAAAGCAATGACGCCGCTTCTTATACCCCTGTTTGTGAGCGCTTTCCGCCGCGCAGACGAGCTTGCGACAGCTATGGAGGCGCGCTGTTATAACAGCGGTATAAATCGCACCAAAATGAAAGAAAGCAAAATTACTTCGCTTGATATTATATCAGCAATAATTTTCATTGCAGGCGGTTTATTTCTGATTTTGGCAGAATTTTGGATTGAAATTTAACAGGAAAAATGATAAAATGAATATTAGACTTAATCTTAAATACGACGGTACGGCATATCATGGCTGGCAGATACAGAAAAACGCCGTTACCGTACAGGAAACAGTAAAAACTGCGCTTGACAAAATCACGGGCGGAGATATAAAGCTTATCGGCTGCGGACGAACAGATACAGGCGTACATGCGGAAAATTATGTATGCAATTTTCATACGCTGTCATCAGTACCGCCCGAAAAATTTGCATACGCGCTTAACGCACTTTTGCCCGACGATATTGTATGTGTTAATTCAGAGGCGGTAAGCGACAGCTTTCATGCCAAGAACAGCGCGGTTAAAAAAAGATATGTTTACAAAGTTCTTTGCCGCGAATTTCCTGACGCTTTTCTTTGCCGTTACACATGGCATTTTAAATATCCTGTTGATATTGACAAGATGCGTACCGCCGCAAAAGCTTTTTTGGGCGAGCATGATTTTATAGGCTTTGCGTCAAGCGGTTTTACGGTTAAAACAACCGTACGCGAAATCTATTCGCTTGACGTTCTGAACGATAATGATATTATTACCATTGACATCACAGGAAACGGATTTCTTTATAATATGGTAAGAATTATTGCCGGCACTCTTGTTTTTGCAGGGTGCGGAAAAATCAATCCCGATGATATGGCGGATATAATTGCCTCACGTGACAGAACACAGGCAGGCATAACGGCGCCGCCGCAGGGACTCTTTTTGAAGGAGGTGTATTACGATTAAAAAACGAGATGATTTTATTGACGAAAACTCAATAAATGACCTTATTAAATTTTCTGAAAATAACACCTCAGAAGAAGATGATGATTTTAATATAGAAGAAACAGATGAACCACCGGAGGAAATAGATGAAGCGGTAAAAATTATTGAATCGGCGATACCAAAAAAAAAGAAACGCAGACGTGATAATTCATCTGTTATAAAGGGTATTGCTATTGGTTTGGCGGTTGGTCTGGTTGTGCTGTTTTTCAGTATAGGCTTTTCATCCGGTATGGTACAAAATTACAAAACCAATTTTTCGCGTAATTTTACACGTCTGTTTAAAAACTTTAAATCAGAGAAATTACCGCCGATTGAAACTCCTATACCTGATGTACAATACGCAACTGAGGTGAAAAGCAATAAAATTGTATCGCTTGAAGATATGAACACGTCAAAATTTGCATTATACAAAGACGGAATTATATGCGCAAAAATGAATCACCTTACCTATATTGACGGTACAGGCGATGTTGCTTGGGAAACGGACACGGCAATCGTTGACCCGATTTTAAAAACAGAAGGCGGATATATTCTGCTTGCGGAAAAAGGCAGAAATAAAATCTGTATGTACAACGACCGCAAGCTTATCTATGATATTGACGACCCCGACACCATAATTGCGGCGGAGCTTTCTTCCGCAGGAGATGCTGTCGTTATAACCGATAAATCCTCATATAAGGGAGGGATTTCGGTATACAACAAAACAGGCGCAAAAATATTTTCATGGGCTTCAGGCAGCGATAAAGTTATAAGCGCAGATATTTCCGCCGCGTCCAGACGAGTAGCAGTATCGCTTCTTAATACCGATACAACTGTCGGTTCCGCAATACAGCTTTTTGACGTAAATAAAACAGAAAGTGACGCGCGTATAGCGGTTGATGATACGGTTATATTTAATCTACGCTTTATAGGCGATTTACTGTGCGGATTCGGTGATAACAGAATTGTGGGCATTTCCTCAAACGGAAATGTTGTTTATAATCAGATTTTTGAAAATGAACAGCTTACCCACTGCGCCATAGATACAAACGGCAGCAAGCTTCTTTCGCTTGACGACGGTAATATACCGATATTGAATATGTACAATAAACGCGGTTCGCTTACCGCAAGCACAACGCTTACAGGCGTTACTGATTTTATCGGAATAAAAAATAAAACCATTGTCTACAATCTCGGCAGAGATGTTTATTTCGGTAAGATAAATTCAGACAATATTATACGATATGCCGCCGCGATGGACGTTAAGGATTTAATTATTATATCACAGCGTTCATTTGTGATTGTATATTCAAACAGTATAGAATTTGTAACAGTATAAGGAAAGGAACAGTCAATAAGTATGATACTTGATATAATCCTAATTGCGCTGCTTGTTTTAGCATTTTTTATTGGCTATAAAAAAGGGTTTGTAAAATCAGTTTGGAAAATAACGGCGCTTGTACTTACAATTGCGCTGATACTTATACTCAAAGCGCCTGCTGTTAAATTTCTTTCGGGAACAAATCTCGCAACAACGATAAATACTAAAATTTCAGAATCTCTTCCGCAGGGCGGCGGAGTAAATATAACCCAGACACTTAATCTGCCCGAATTTTTACAGGGTGAGGTTGACAGTCAGATTACAACGTCGCAGGGACTCCCTATAAGCGATACGGTAAATTCATCGCTTACTTCGCTGTTTATCACGATAATAGCATGTATCGGTTTATTTATTATAATACGTCTGATACTTGCGGCAGTATTTATGATAATAACCGCCGTAACGGAACTGCCGCTGATAAAAGGAGTGAATAAGCTTGTGGGCGGTCTTTTGGGAGCTGTAAACATATTATTTGTTGTATATCTGCTTCTTGCAGTTATGTCACTGTTTGCTTCTGCCGACAGCGTATTATTTGAAGGGATAAACAATACACAGCTTGTTAAATATTTATATAACTATAATATATTACTTCAACTATTTATGAAAATTTAAAAGGAGGAAAATAAAATGTATAGTGATGTAGTAAAAAAGGGGTTGGAAAAAACACCTCACCGCTCGCTTTTTAAAGCGTCAGGATTTACGGACGAAGAAATAAGCCGTCCTCTTATCGGCGTGGTAAGCGCAAAAAATGAAATTATTCCGGGTCACATTCATCTGGATAAAATTGCGGAGGCTGTAAAAACAGGCGTAAGGGTTGCAGGCGGTACGCCTATTGAATTTCCTGCAATCGGCGTCTGCGACGGTATCGCAATGGGACATATCGGTATGAAATATTCACTTGCAACGCGTGAACTGATTGCAGATTCAATTGAATCAATGGCAATCGCGCATGGTTTTGACGCGCTTGTACTTATCCCAAACTGCGATAAAATCGTACCGGGTATGCTTATCGCGGCGGCAAGACTTAACATTCCCGCAATTGTTGTTTCGGGCGGTCCAATGCTGTCAATGAACTATAACGGTAAATTCCGTGATTTGAATACGGCATTTGAAGCAGTAGGCGCATTCAAGGCAGGAACTATTGATGAAAATGAGCTTTTAAATCTTGAAAATGCAGCTTGCCCGTCATGCGGTTCATGTTCAGGTATGTTCACAGCAAATTCAATGAATTGTCTTTCGGAGGTACTCGGTATGGCATTACCGGGCAACGGTACAATTCCTGCGGTTTACTCAGAAAGAATACGACTTGCAAAGCACGCAGGCATGAAAATTATGGAGCTTCTGGAAAAGAACATACGTCCGCGCGATATTATAACGCCTGATTCTATCTATAACGCATTGCGCGTAGATATGGCGCTAGGCTGTTCCACAAACTCAATGCTTCACCTGCCTGCAATAGCATATGAAGCAAAAGCTCCGATTACACTTGACTACGCAAATGAAATCAGTAAAGAAACGCCGAATTTATGCCACCTTGCTCCTGCCGGTGAACATCACGTACAGGATTTATACGCAGCCGGCGGCGTACAGGCTCTTATGAACGAGCTTTCAAAGAAAAACCTCTTAAAGCTTGATACAATCACGGCAACAGGCAAAACACTCGGTGAAAATATAAAGGACTGTCATGTACTTGACTACGAAGTAATCCGTCCGATTGATAAACCATACAGCGAAACAGGCGGTATTGCCGTATTAAAGGGAAATCTTGCTCCTGACGGTTCTGTTGTAAAGAGAAGCGCGGTTGCAAAAGAAATGCTTAAACATGAAGGTCCTGCTAAAGTATTTAATAGTGAAGAGGAAGCGATTGACGCAATTTACGCAGGCAAAATCGTAAAAGGCGACGTTGTCGTTATACGTTATGAAGGTCCGAAGGGCGGACCGGGTATGCGCGAGATGCTTTCACCTACTTCTGCAATATGCGGTATGGGACTTGATAAGGACGTAGCGCTGATTACCGACGGACGTTTCTCCGGAGCGACACGCGGTGCCGCAATTGGTCATGTTTCTCCCGAAGCACGCGAAGGCGGTATGATTGCTTTTGTTGAAGACGGCGATATTATTTCAATTGATATAGATAACTGCCGGATTAACTTAAAAGTAAGCGAAGAGGAAATTGCAAAGCGTAAAGAGAACTGGACGCCTGTTGAACCAAAGGTAAAGATAGGATATTTAAAGCGTTATTCAAAGCTTGTATCCTCAGCAATACAGGGTGCTGTTATGCTTGACGACTAAATAAAATATAGAAAAAAGGGACTATTCGTCCCTTTTTTCTTCTATTTCCACTTCAATTTCGCCGATTTCTCTTTCAAATTTACGTATACATCTATTAACTAAATATATAATCTGACCGTTCATTGACCTTCCTTCATATTCAGAAATATATGCCAGCTTTCTGTGCAGTTCCGGTTCCACTCTTAATCCTAGATGTTTTGTTCTCGCCATAATTCTTACACTCCTTAAAAAATTGTAAGTACATTTTAAGTATATTCTAACAAGTTTTTGTCGAAAAATGTTACAATAATCTTAAATTAAGTACATAATATTTTTTTTATCTTATTTTTGTAGCTTTATAACATGTTCCCCCATAAAAACATGTTGTAAAATATTGCCCGATACCGATGAATTCCGGCATCGGGTATTTTGTAAAATAAAAAATGTGCCGCATAAAGAAGCAAGCGACACATTAAAAACGCCTGATATGCTTCTAAAATGCTGCGACACATCTATAACTATATTCTATAATAAAAACAGAGAATACTAACGAAAGCATATAGCATTTTTTACAATAGCTATATCCCGTTTTCATTATAAATATTCAATTATAGATTGTCGCAAAATCAGTATATCATATATTTTTATAATTGTCCATCTTTTTTGTCAATACAATAAAAAAATATGACAGTACATCAAACGTACCGTCATATTATAGTTTTTTATTCTGTTTTATTTTTTACCGTAACAGTTCTTGTATCATTGTCCCAGTTTACATCTCTCTTTAAACCTTCTGAAACAGCTCTTACGGGAACAACCGTAAAACCATCGTTTACAATTTTTGCAGGTGTTTCAAGTGTAACAGGCGTTTCGTTAACAAACATAACATCGCTGTCAATCTGAAGCACTACGCTTGTATCGGTTGCAGGGTCGTATGAAATAACTGTTTTTGTTTCGCCGTCCCAGCTTACTTCTGCACCGATAGCTTCAAATATTGCTCTGAAAGGAACAAGAGTATGTTCATTTTCTATAAAAGGAGCAACTTCTTCAAACTCAAGCTTTTTATCATTTACAATTACTGTTATAGCATCATCAGCCATTGCTGCGCCGTATGACATAGCAGCAGTTAGTGCAAGCAATATAGAAATTATTTTCTTCTTCATAATTTTGACCTCCATCGTTAATATATATTTAGTTTAACATAAAAAGGTCATAATTTCAATAGCTTATTTAAAAATCTGCTGACGGTATATATTTCATTAAATCAGCCAGATGCAAAAACTCTGTTCTGAAACCGAATTTATCTTCTCCTATACTTTCAGAAGCAAGACTGATAACGCTGTCAAAATCAGCTGTTCCTTTATACTCGGAATTATTCAAAATCATTCCAAGCTCGGCAACTGCCGCAGCAAATCTGAAATTATCGCTTGTATCATCAACAATTATATTGCTTACAGGAGTTTCAATAAGCTTGCTTTCCTTGCTGTCGGGTTCTTTATATCTGACTTTTACAGTCATAAGCTCATCTGAATTATTTGTTACGGATGTCTGATACTTAAGACCTGGACTTTCTGTGCCGTCCGCAGGTACAAGCTCATAAAATACCGTAACCGCTGCGCCGCATCCCAATTCGCCTGCGTCCTTTTTATCGTTGTCAAAATCCTCATTGTTTAAAATCCTGTTTTCATAACCTACCAGACGATATTCCTTGACAATGGCAGGATTAAATTCAACCTGAATTTTAACGTCCTTCGCAATCGTGTAAAGTGTTTTGGGCATTTCATCAACAAATACTTTTTTCGCTTCACGTTCATTATCTATATACGCATAATTTCCGTTACCTTTATCTGCAAGCATTTCCATACGGCTATCCTTATAATTTCCCATACCAAATCCCAGCACTGTCAGGAAAATACCCTTATCACGTTTTTCCGTGATAAGTTTTTCAAGCTCGCCCGTTGAAGACCTTCCGACATTAAAATCGCCGTCACTGCAAATAATTATACGGTTGTTTCCCTGCACGAAATATTTTTCTGCCTGCTCATAAGCAAGGTTAATTCCTGCTTCTCCGTTTGTAGCTCCTCCTGCTGTTAAACTGTCAAGCGCTTCTATAATTTTATCCTTCTCCGAAACGGGTGTACTTTCAAGTTTAACCCCCGTATCAGAAGCATATGTAACAATTGAAACAGTATCATTTTCATCAAGCTCATCAAGAAGAAGCTTAAATGATTTTTTAACAAGCGGAAGCTTATTTTTACTGTACATCGAACCTGAAACATCTATCAGAAATACAAGGTTAGAAGGCTGTTTTTCAGTAAGCTCATCACCCTGAACTGAAATCATTGCCAGATTGTTTGCACTGTTCCATACACATCCCGAAACCTCCGTTGAAACGGAAAACGGTGTACCGTCTGTCGGAAGCGGATTATCATAATCAAAATAGTTTATCAGCTCTTCTGTACGGATTGAGCCGTTAGGAGGACGCCGATTACTTAATACATATCTCCTCATATTGCTGTAAGAAGCAGTGTCCGTATCAATTGAAAAGGTTGAAAGCGGCGAAGTTATGACATTTTTAAAAACATTTTCTGCATTTGCCGTATATTCCTCTGTATTAAAGTTAACGTCTTCATAAACATAATCATGGTCTGCATAGAAAAGCATATTTTCTGCCATAGAAGGTGCGGCAATACTTCCTCCTATACTGCCTCCGCCTCCACCGCTTCCGCCTTCTTTTTGCATAGAAGCAGACAACAGCAATTGTTCATAATTATTGTCTTTTTGTCTTTCTTCAATATAATTCATTGCATTTTTTATCAAAGACGCTGTTTCACCGCGTGTAATCGTATCACCGATAAGAGCTGTTATACCATCGGTTATGCCGTTTTCAATTGCCTGACTTACATATCCGGCAGGATAACTAAAGCTTTTATTCTCACAATACTGAACTATGATTTTTATTGCCTGTTCATAAGTAATTTTTTCATCAGGATAAAATTTCCCATCGTCAAAACCGCTTATAACTCCTGCTTTAACTGCCTTTTCAATATATTCTTTTCCCCAGAAATCCTTCTTTACATCTGGAAAATCAAACTTTAAATCTGTTTCAGCGCTGTCCTTTAAAAATGTATCTGTAAAGACTTTTGCAAATTCAGCGCGTGTAAGTGTTCTTTCGAGATGAAGCTCTCCGTCCTCATAACCTTCAAAAATTTTTTTGTCGGCAGGAGATTTTGCGTAGACTGTAAAAACTCCAAATACAACAACCGCTGCCGTACATAGTGCCGTTATTCTTTTTTTCATATTATCAACCCTTTCATCTTAATGAATTTACCAGTTCATCAATTGACGTTTTTTCCGCGCTGTCCGAAGTAATATTAAATTTTGTTCCCTGTGCTGTAAAGCTTACATTTAAACCGTCATATACAGGCTCGGTATCTGCGCCTTTTGTACATTGGGTTGTTACAGTAATTACCGCACCGTTATCTGATACAAAAACATATCTGTTATTTCCTCTTTCAGAAATATAATATCCCTGCGGCGGTAAAACCGTACGGCTTTCGGAAGGCATAATAGCGCTTCCACCTCCGCCGCCTCCGCTGACGCCTGCAATAGGAGAATTATTCATCATTTTATCAGGTTCAGCTTTATATGCCGGCTGCTGTTGGTTCTTTCTGTTTTCCGCTGTATCGTCAGTTTTTCCGCTGTCTGTGGTATCTGCCGTAATTGTTTCCTGAGAAACGGCTCCGGAAGAAAGCGCGGCGGAAAACACAAGCCTGTCGCTTGTTTCCATTCCATTTTCCACTGTGTCCTTAAAAATTTCCGGCTTTTTTTCCTCTGCTTTATCGGCAGAACCGAACATCGGTTCATCATTCTTTTTATCTTCAATTTTTATATCTTTCTTTTCCGTTGTTTCATGTTTATCAGATATTTTTTTGTTGTTCCCTTAACCTTTTCGGGAGGGTTCGGCACAGCCGTAGTTATGGGGGAATGGGTCGGGGTGGGTAAGACCTCATCTTTTTGCGGCTGTGCCGTCTGAGTAACAACTGATATTACGCCGTCGCTATTATCATCGGTTAAAAGGGGCATCGTAACTGCCGTTGCCGACAGAACAACAACCGCAGCAGCGGCGGTTAAAGCGTATCTGTAATAGCTCTTTTGTGAAGGTACGCGCTTTTTCTGCGCTTTTTCTATGACGCTGTTTATAAAAGCTTCATCTGCCTTTATATCGTTATTGGCTTCTTTATAATATTTTTTAAACAATGTCATAACCTCCTTTCAGCTTTTCGCGAAGCATTTCACGTCCCCGACGAAGCAGGGATTTAACAGTATTCTCTTTTAAATGAGTACATTCGGAAATTTCTTTTACGCTTAGTTCCTCGTAATAAAACAAGTGAATTACCGTACGGTATTTCGGGGGAAGTTCCTGCACGGCAAAATAAACCTCGCTTTTTTCGGGAATATCAAACGACAATTCCTCTTTTAGAGGTACGCTTGTCCGAAACCACGCGGAACGAAATACACTTTTCGCACAATTTATTGTAACGCGGATTAACCACGCTTTAATATGTTCGTCTGACACAAACTCGGTATTTGACTGAATAAAGCGCAGAAAAACGTCCTGTGTTATATCCTCGGCAATACTGACATTGCCTGCCTGCGCCAATGCAAGACGATATACCGTGTTAAAGTGTTCTCGAATTATTTTGTCAGTTGAACTGCCTGTACACGACATTTCTTCTGTCATAAATCCCCCTCCCTCTACTTATAATACGTTTCAGACTGCCAAAAGGTTGCATTAATTTAAAATTTTTCTTATTTTTATTCAATAACAGGAAGTTTGTCAAGACTTTTCTTTATTTCCTCGTCCGAGGGAATATAGTCTGTCATTTTATTGTCGTGAAATTTCTCATAAGCAACCATATCAAAGTATCCCGTACCTGTAAGACCGAATACAATAGTTTTTTCTTCGCCTGTTTCTTTACACTTTTTCGCCTCATCAATTGCCGCTTTTATTGCGTGAC
>CAJTUY010000047.1:13307-13646 GCA_910579415.1 uncultured Clostridia bacterium
CATAAAGCTGAGAAAGAGTTGAGCTCATACCGTGATAACGAAGTCCGCCCGCGTGATTAGGAGCAGGCATAAATCCGCTGCCGAGAGTATACATTTTTGAAAGCGGACATACCATTCCCGTATCACAAAAATCATATGCATACTTACCTCTTGTAAAGCTCGGACACGACGCAGGTTCTACTGCAATAATTCTGTAATCAGCCTCTCCTCTCAGTTTCTCACCCATAAACGGTGAAATCAATCCGCCAAGATTTGAGCCTCCGCCTGCACAGCCGATAATTATATCAGGTTTAATTCCATACTTATCAAGCGCCGCCTTTGCTTCCAGACCGATTACTG
>CAJTUY010000048.1:0-1700 GCA_910579415.1 uncultured Clostridia bacterium
GTAAAGGTAAGGGACTTACTCCCGAATATGAACAGGAAATGCGCGAAAATGACGTGCCTGACTGGTATATTGATTCCTGTAAAAAAATCAAGTATATGTTCCCGAAGGCACACGCTGTAGCGTATGTAATGTCGGCATTCAGAATCGCATATTTTAAGGTGCATTATCCAGAGGCTTTTTATATAGCGTATTATACCGTGCGTGCGGACGATTTTGACGCGTCTGTAATGGCACAGTAACTCCGAAGGAGGAAAACCTTATACCTATTCTTGAAATTTGTGTTGAAATGTATGCAAGAGGCATAAATTTTGTGCCGGTTGATTTATATAAATCGCACGCAACTGACTTTTTACAGACAGAAGAGGGAATTTTACCGCCTCTAAGCGCATTGCCCGGACTTAGTGAAAATGACGCGCTTAGTATTACCGCTGAACGGGAAAATGGTGAATTCCGTAATGTGGAGGATTTAAGACTTCGTACGGGTATTGGTAAAAATCCGCTTAATATACTGGAGGAAAACGGTTGCTTTGACGATATTCCCGACGCTGACCAGGTATCTTTATTTGACTAAAATGCAACTTTTTGGCATTTTGAAACGTGTTATATAGTAGAAACGAAAGCAGAGGAGGAAGGAAAAATGAAAAAACTAATATCAATTGTGTTAATGCTTGCAATGCTTGTGCCGGCAGCGGCAATAGCGGCAGACGATGAAATTAAGGTATTGCTTGACGGCGAGCGTATTGAATTTGACGTGCAGCCTATTATAGAAAATGACTGTACGCTTGTACCAATACGAGTAATTGCAGAAAAATTTGGAGCAGAAGTGGTGTGGAAATCTCCAAATATTCTTATGATTAAAGAAAATGAAATTATAATGCTTTCGATTGGCTCTAAAGCTATGGCAATTGATGTATTTGATGCTGTTTCGCTTGATACACCGCCAATAATCGTCAATGACCGCACACTTGTGCCGTTACGTGCAATATCGGAAGCATTTGACTGCGATGTACAGTGGGATGAGAAAACGCGTACAGTGAGTATTACCTCAAGCATAACGGTTACATCTGAACCAATTGACAATTACACTGATAAGCTTATGTCTGAATTGCCTCAGGACGAAAATTACGTTGTATCGCCGTTTTCGCTTAAAATGGCAATGCTTATGGCAGCAAACGGTGCGGAAGGCGAAACGCAAAAGGAAATTCTTGATGCATTCGGAGTACAGAATATAGAGGAATTTAATAAATATTCAAAACAGCTGATTGCAGACCTTAATGCAGATGATAAGGCAGAAGTTAATATAGCAAATTCAATCTGGTTTAATAAAGACATAGGCGGCAAAAATGCCGGTTTTTCGGATGAATTTAAAAATATCATTAAAAACAGTTATTCGGGCAATGCGGAAACAGTTACAAACAAAAACAGTATTGAAAAGGTAAACGAGTGGACAGAAAAACAGACAAACGGCAAGATTAAAAATCTTCTGGGAGAGGATAACAGGGAATATCTCGCCGCGCTTGTAAATGCAATTTATATGAAAGCTGATTGGAAAATGCCCTTTGAAAAAGAGGCTACATATAAAGAAACGTTTACTGATATAGACGGTAAAGAAACCGAGATTGATTTTATGCACCAGACAGACTATTTTGATTACTATGAAAATGAAGATACAAAAATAGTTAAAATGCCATATAAAAACG
>CAJTUY010000048.1:1710-13270 GCA_910579415.1 uncultured Clostridia bacterium
ATGAGTATGTATGTTGTATTGGGGGACACTAAAAATCTCGGGTTAGGCATAAAAAATATGAATAGGAAAAAAGTATCTCTTTCACTGCCGAAAATAAAGCTTGATTACAGTGTCGATTTAAAGAACATATTAAACAATATGGGTATTAAACGGGCATTTTTGGATTACAATCCTGATTTTGATTCAATGGTTAAAAATATGATGATTCCGTTAAAGATTGATACAGTATTACAAAAAGCTGTAATAGAAGTGGACGAAAAGGGAACAGAGGCAGCGGCGGCGACGGCAGTTCTGATGGTTGGTGGGACAATGATAGTGCCTGAGGAAATAATTGAATTTAAAGCTGATAAGCCGTTCACATACTACATGCTTGATGATAAGCATAATGATATTTTGTTTGCTGGACGGTATGTAAAATAGTCTTGACTAAACAAGGTCTGTATGATAAAATACATAAATAAAATTTAATATATCACACAAAGTGTCGGTTGTACTGCATGAGGTATAGCCGGTGAAAAGGGAAGCGGGTGAAAATCCCGAACGATAACTGTCGCTGTGTGTATCAAAGCTTTTATGTGCGTTGGTGAAAGCCGGTCATTGGGAAACTGAGAAGGCAGAACATAAAAGCGTAAGGGAAGCCCTTATATGATATAAGTCAGAAGACCTGCTTTGGTGCTGTTCCGTAAGTACATAACGTATAGGACAGCAGTTTTGTTTGCGTGTTATTTTAATGCAGACAATTTGTGATTTGCTCGCGGAAACACTCAGTCGCGGCGATTTTGGTACAGAAATCGCTGCGGCTGTTTTTGTGCAGTAAAAAGAGGAGGAAATATTTATGAAAAAACCCAGATTAAAACAAAAGGCAGTATCTGCAATTACGGCAATGGCGATGATATTTGCGATAATGCCTTCATTTGCTTTTGCTGAAGCAGAGATTGCCATTGGTACTGCTGACGAGCTTATTGCGCTTGCATACAGCAGTAATAATGCCGATTTTGCCAAAAGCTACCGTCTTCAGAATGACATAGATATGTCAGAGGCTTCGGACACTCGTCCTATGAAGGCAATAGGCTCTTATTCGGGAGGCTCAAATGATATTGCGTTTACAGGAAGCTTTAATGGTGACGGTCATAAGCTTGTAAACTTGTCAAGTACGGGGGAAGCCCTGTTTGGATATGTGGGAGAAAGCGGAGAAGTTAAAAATCTTATTCTGGACAATGCGGCTGTGCATTACAGTCAGAATGACAGCAGTAAATATCCTGCTGCTCTTGTATCGCTTAATCGGGGAACAGTGACAGACTGTATGACTGTTAATTCAACAGTTGTATCAGACCATTGCTCACCGGCGGGCGGGCTTATAGGTACCAATTTCGGTAATGTATCGCGCTGCGGAGTTTACGGCGGCAGCGTGACTTTAGCAATAAGTAATTTTGGTACAAGTCATGGCGGATTTGTAGGCAATCAGCGTGGCGGAGCTATTGAAGAATGTTTTTCAACCGCTGACGTTAGCGCTAAAAAATGGGCAGGCGGATTTGCAGGTAAAATAGAGGCTGGTATTATCAGTGATTGTTATTCGCTTGGCAGTGTGACAGGAACTGACGATGTCGGAGGCTTTGCAGGCGCGTTCATGGATGACGCTGTGCTGAGGAATATATATACGGCAGGTAATATAACAGCTCAGACAGGAGGTGGTATAGCAGGGGGAAAAGGTTTTTCATTTGCTGTGCAGGGAATACCTGAAAACTGCTATTATTCTGCTGATGCCGATGCTCCGACAAATTCGGGCAGCTTCGTAAACGATGCGGCATGGTCAAAATTATCTGATGAAATGCGTACGGCGGACTTTGCTTCTGCGCTTTCGGATAAATGGACTCAGAATGACAATATAAACGGCGGATATCCGTATCTTATAAATGCCGCTCCGCCTGTTGAAGATGAAATTCCCCGATTTATAACAACTGAGATTTTGATTGTTGATTATGATAAAGACAGTCAGAATTTCTATAAAACAGGAGAGTCTTTTGAAGTGACCATTGAAGCTGAAACGGCGACGGTTAAGGATATTATGGATGCGGCAAGTGCTAACGGCAGTCTTACATATGAATTAGGGAAAAATGCGCAGTCGGGACAGATTATAACGATTAACAATATTACCCCGCAGTCACCTGACGGCTGGCTGTTTACAATTAACGGAGAATTGGCATGGGTGGGAGCTTCTGCTGCGACAATAGCTGACGGTGATAAGCTTATGTGGTTTGTAGGAACTCCGTTAAACGGTTATAATCCTCCCGAATGGGACAATGTCGGGAATTTTGATGACAATTACATAAATATAAGTACAGCCGATGAATTTACGGAGTTTTCAAACAATCCCGATAAATGGAATGGCAATTACAGGCTTACGGCAAATATTGACGTGTCGGGAATTGAAATTTCTCCGATAGGAAATACGGAAATACCGTTTAGCGGTATGTTTGACGGAAACGGTTTCACGATTTCAAATTTAAAGATAACGCAGGATAGTAACAGTCGGAATGTAGGAATGTTTGGAGTTATCAGTAGCGCAAAGCTTAAGAATATAACGCTGGATAATATAAGCGTTACGGGTGGAAGTGTTGTCGGAGGATTGACAGGTATTGCAAAGAACGCAAGTAAAATCACAGGCTGTCGCGTAAGCGGTAAGATTACGGCAACAGGAACGTCATATATTAAGCAGACTGATGTCGGCGGAATTGTAGGGGTAAACGACGCGTTTACAGATGCAAACACAGGTAAAGTTACCCAGTCTGTGATAGACGGCTGTATTGCTGAAACTGACGTTACAGCACGTGCAGGAGGTATAGACGAGGCAGGTCATGTCGGAGGACTTGTCGGACTTAATAAAGGTACAGTTTCCAATTCATCAGCGCATGGGAATGTGACCGGCGGAAACACAACAGGCGGTTTTGTAGGTACAAATTACGGCGGAAGTATTTATTCATCAAGCGCATCAGGCTATGTTTCAGGAGCATACACTGTCGGAGGCTTTGCAGGCAGCTCAGGACTTTACAGCCTTATTCAAAACAGCTATTCGACAGGCGATGTTAAAGCTTTAGGCGATAATGGCGCTAATTTCGGCGGTTTTGCAGGAAGCGTGAGCGGCAAGCTTAAAAACTGTATCAGTTCGGGCTGTATTTCGGAAGGATATAGTTATAACGGTGGTTTTGCAGGATATTTTAAAGGAACAGTGTGGTCTTATAATGACGATTTGCGTTCAATAAGCGGTTGCTACGGAAACTGCATAACAGCGGATGGCGAAAAGATAAAGCCGCTTGGCAATTATATAGGCGGTACACATGCGTTGAGCGATAAGGCAGCATCAGAAATCGGTGTTGACAGAGAAACGGCGGATAGAAAAATTGATGAAATGCTGCGAAACGGTATTGCCGAAAGCAAGCTTAAAAGTGAGGCTGATAAGTATAAGAAAAGCGCGGTTATTCCTGCAACAGTAGAGGAAAAATCCGACATAACGGCACTTGTGGCGCGTCTTGTTGCCAATTCTTCCGCAAACGATGAAATTGAGGTTTCATATAAATCGGACGAGGATATGATTAAGGCAGATGATGCGGGTTATATACTGAATGAAAAGCCGAAAACAGATACTAATGAAACGGTGACAATTTTACTTCAGTGTGACGGAGCTGAATATGAACAGCCTGTGACAGTAACATTATGCGCCGAAACTAAAGATATAAATAAGGATGCGCTTATAAAAAATATAACTGAGAAGTATGCAGAGAACAGTACAGACTATTGGGAAATTGCCGCATTAAGCGCCTTTGGAAAAACGCTTGTACCAAAACATACGAAGGATATATTTGTATCAGAGGCTGTACATGAAATTGCAGCAACAGACACAGATACTACTCTTGCAATGAACATAATTGCTCTCAGAAGTCTTGGGTACGACCCGACTCGTATTACAGATGAAAACGGTGAAAAAATTAACGCGCTTGAAAAACTTAAGAATACGGTTTCAACAGGTAATAACGGCGATGCATACAGACTTATTGCATATAACGAATGTGATGAGAAATCGGAAGATGTATTAAGACGGCTTCTCAACTCGCAGATTGATAATAAAGGATGGAGCAATAACGAAGACGACGGTATTGACCCTGATACAACAGGCGCTGTACTTGCTGCGCTTGCATTGTATTATAATACGGACAGCGCAGTAAAGAAAGCTGTTGACGGTGCGGTTGAATACCTGTCATCGCTTATGCAGCCTGACGGTAATATAAAGAGCTGTTACAAAGAAAGTAATTACGGCACGAACGCAAATACATCTTCAATGTGTGCAATAGGTCTTTCGGCTTTGGGTATAGACGTAAAAACAGACAGCAGATTTAAGAAAAATTCCATGTCACTGTATGACGGTATTATGAATTTTGCTTCGGAAAACGAGAACGGATTTTTTTATGAATATTCTGATAAGTCAGTAAATGCGCTTGCCACAAAACAGGCTGTGTTGGCAGTTGCTGCGGCTGATAAATGCGATAATGTGTTCGATTTTTCAAGTATGCCTTCGCAGGTAATTAACCTGCAAAAAAAAGAAAGTCAGGCTTCTTCAGGAGGCGGCGGTTCGTCTGTACAGATGCAGGATGTGTATTTGACACTTGTCGGTGATACGGCGCATGGTGAAGGTAAGCACATAAAATATACGGAATGGATAAGGGAAGCAAAGATAAAAGTACCAAAGAATGCGTCTGTGCGTGAGGTGATAGAAAAAGCGCTGAAAAACAGCGGCTATACCGTAAAAGGACTGGATAAAGGTTATGTTGCGTCAGTAACGTTGCCGGAGGGTACAATTCTCAGCGAATACACCAACGGCGCAAAAAGCGGCTGGATGTATTCCGTAAACGGTAAAAGTCCTACTGTCGGAATAAATGATTATAAAGTAAAAAGCGGCGATAGAATAAAGGTTTATTATTCAGACGATTGGGAGGATAACGATACAGCAATTGACTGTAACCTTAGAAATAAAATGCAAATGGTAATATTGCTGCCAATCGGAATATTGTTAAGGAAATGAAAAAGCAAGTAAAGCAGTGAATACAAGCTGTCGCATATAGCGGCAGCTTTTTTATATAAAATCTATATAAAGGTAAAAAAACAGTTGAAAATCATGTAAAAAGATTATATAATGGTAATATTGCAATAAAAGAAAAAATCACAGGAGTGAGTTATTTTGGAAGAAAAGACAGTAAATATGCCGGCAGTGCCGATGCGAGGAGTGGTATTGTTTCCGCACATGGTACTTAATTTTGACGCGGCAAGAAAGAAATCAATAAAAGCGCTTGAATATGCAATGGAACATGATAATATGGTATTTCTGACCACTCAGACGGATATAACAAAGGACGAGCCGTCTAAGACTGATGTATTTGAAACGGGTACTGTTGCAAGAGTAAAACAAATGATGCGTATGCCGGGCGGTGTTATGCGCGTAATCGTTCAGGGCGAAAAACGCGGTTATGCCGTAATAATAAATGATGATTCTGAATTTATGTCAGCACAGGTGCTTGAATACGATGATACGGTAACGGATGAAACTATTGAGGACGAAGCATACAGAAGACGTGTTGTAAGCGCGTACGAAGAATATTTTGCTGAAAATCCAAAGCTTAATGCAGACAGTTTTATGCGTATAATGGCGGTAAAGAAATTAAGTGAACTTTGTGATATTATAAGTGCGGAGCTGGAGTTCAAGGTTGAAACAAAGCAGATGCTTTTAGAGGAGTTTGACGCAAAAAAACGCGCGGAAAAGCTGATTGTTGCAATAGAAAATCAATTGCAGGTTTTAAAAATTGAACGAAAAATTGCAAATAAGGTTAAAAATCAGATTGACAAAAATCAGAGGGAATACTATCTTCGCGAACAGCTTAAGGCAATACAGGACGAGCTTAATGAAGACGAGGGAATAAAATCTGAGGCTGAGGAATATGAGAAGAAAATAAAAAAGCTGAAAGCTCCGAAATCAACGAAGGATAAGCTTTTAAAGGAAACCGGACGTTTCAGGAAGATGCAGGTGTCGTCAGCAGAAAGCGCAGTTATAAGAAGCTATCTTGATACGGTTCTTGACCTTCCATGGAATAAGCAGACTAAGGAAAACTTTGATTTGAATAATGCCCGAAAAATTCTGGACGACGAGCATTACGGGCTTGAAAAGGTTAAAGAACGTGTAACGGAATATCTTGCCGTAAGACAGCTCACAGGAGGTAAAAACGGAACAATTTTATGTCTTTCGGGACCTCCCGGAGTGGGAAAAACCTCTGTTGCAAAATCAATAGCGCATGCTTTGGACAGAAAATATGTAAGAATATCGCTCGGCGGTATTCATGATGAAAGTGATATACGCGGTCACAGAAAGACGTATATAGGAGCAATGGAAGGACGAATTATGTCTGCAATGAAAGAGGCAGGTGTAATAAATCCGCTGATATTGCTTGACGAGATAGATAAAATGGGTGTCGATTATAAAGGCGACCCGTCAGCAGCGCTTTTGGAGGTGCTTGATTATGAGCAGAATTCAACTTTCCGCGACCATTATATTGAGGTGCCGTTTGATTTGTCAAAGGTGCTGTTCATAACAACAGCCAATACGCTTGATACAGTATCAAGACCGCTTTTGGACAGAATGGAAGTTATTGAACTTACAGGCTATACAAGCAATGAAAAATTCCATATCGCAAAGGATTATCTTGT
This sequence comes from uncultured Clostridia bacterium, assembly GCA_910579415.1. Lineage (GTDB taxonomy): Bacteria > Bacillota > Clostridia > UBA1381 > UBA1381 > Hominilimicola. The sequence continues at coordinate 8,458 of CAJTUY010000048.1, forward strand.
AAGGAAGGCGGTGCTGAATAACGGACTGTTGGTTGATATGATTAACATTTCCGATAGCGCTTTAAAGGAAATAATAGAGCATTATACACGTGAAGCGGGAGTAAGAGGACTTGAAAAGGAAATAAGCAAGATTTGCCGTAAGGCGGCGAAGGAGCTTTTGGGAAGCCGTAAAAAATCAATCAAGATTACAAAGAAAAATCTTTCAGATTATCTCGGCAATGAGCGTTACAGATTTGATTTAAAGAATGAACGTGATGAAATCGGCGTTGCGCGGGGACTTGCATGGACATCAGTCGGAGGTGATACACTGTCGATTGAAGTTAATGTTATGCCGGGAACGGGCAAGCTTGAATTAACAGGCAAGCTTGGTGATGTAATGAAGGAAAGCGCTCAGGCTGCAATCAGTTATATCCGCGCAAACTCAAAGACACTCGGTATTAGCGATAATTTTCATAAAACAAAGGATATTCATATTCATGTGCCTGAAGGCGCAGTGCCAAAGGACGGACCGTCGGCAGGTATTACAATGGCGGCAGCAGCGGTGTCAGCTTTGACAAAAACACCTGTGAGGAACGATATAGCAATGACAGGCGAAATCACGCTTCGGGGACGTGTGCTTCCGATAGGCGGACTTAAGGAGAAATCTCTTGCGGCATACAGGGCAGGCATAAATGATATAATCATTCCTGAGGATAATAAGACTGATATTGACGAAGTGCCTCAGGAGGTACGGGACAAGCTTAATTTTATACCTGTAAGCAATATGAAAACAGTGCTGGAAAATATATTTAGGAATTAGGAGAAAAAATATGAATATACATAATGTAAGCCTTACAGTGTCAGCGGTGCGTCCCAACCAGTATCCGGATACCGGATATATGGAGTTTGCGTTTGCGGGACGTTCAAATGTAGGTAAATCCTCGCTTATAAATAAACTGCTTAACAGAAAGTCAATGGCGCGCGTATCGGGTACGCCCGGTAAGACGGCGACAATAAACTTTTATAATATTGACAATACTATTTATCTTGTAGACCTTCCGGGCTACGGGTATGCTCAGCGGAGCAAGACGGAAACGGAGAAATGGGGCAAGATGATGGAGGATTATCTTGCAAACCGTGAACCGCTTGTACAGACAATATTACTTGTAGACAGCCGTCACAAGCCTACAAAGGATGATATTACAATGGCTGAATGGATACGTCATTATCATGACAGGCTTATTGTTGTTGCAACAAAAACGGATAAGCTGAAAAAGAGCGAAATGGAAAGCAATTTCGCGCTTATCTGGAAAACTCTTGAAATGGGTGAGGAGGATATACTTGTACCGTTCACTGTAAAAGATGACGAAGGTAAATTTACTGTTTGGGATATGATAGAGATGATGCGTGCAGGAGAACTTACGCTTGAATAAAATTTACTGACTTACTTGAAAAGGAGGAAGAGAATGAAAAAAATACTGATAATAGCGGCAATAATGTGCATATTCGGTGTGGGAGCAAATGCTGCGGACCTCAATTTTACTCCTGAAGGCGGCGGAAAATGGATTTTCTGCAATAACCCCGAAGCACTTAAAAACCGCGACCTTATGAACAGCGGTGACAATCCGCCGTCGTACATAATGAACAATGAAAACTTAGAGCCTGATTTGTATGATTTTATTCTGTGTCATATAAACCATACTAGTACGCGTGATGATTACGGCGCAGGATATAATATTGAGCTTGATATAGAGCTTACGGCAGTCGAGGACAGTGAGATTACGATAAATAGGGTTTCTTTTGAAACACCTGAGGACGAAGCGTTTATTTACAGTAACGGTACATGGGCGAAGGAAATGAATAAAGTGGGTTGTATACATGGACTTGCTTCATTTCTGGGAGTAAACCTTGCAGAACTTAACGGCGCATGGCTTTATGAAGCGGAGGAATATGAGCCGGTAACTGTCGGAATTAAAAAAGGTGAAACAATATGGCTGAGTGAATTTATAGACAATTATTCAACTGTCGCATACGGTAAGCCTGTGCAGATAATGGGTGAAATAGCTTTAAATTCCGGTAAAATGAATATGAATGTAGCGGCATTTAAGGCGAGTGAGGAACTTCGTGACAGAAGCGGATTTGAACCGAATGCCAAATTTGGCGAATATACATATACGAGAACGCAGAAGGGGATAGCCGATTCACTGCCCAAAGTAAGTGTCAGCGCTGAGTATACAATAGGAAAGATGACAAAGAACGGCGAGCGTATGCCAAATAAGGTGTTTAACCAGTACGAACCTGAAGGTTATGTGACGGAAACATGGTGTACTCACTTAAGCCCGCAGGATGATATATGGTCAAAGACTATATCGGTACAGTCTGATTTGCTTTCAATGACATATCCGGACGAGTCAAAAAAGACCTATTACGGTTCAAAGGTAAGTGAAAAGGATAAAGACGGTGTGTGGATATGGGACCCGTATCACAGTGATACAGCCAAATATCCCGGTACATCTACATGGTATAAGGCAGATAGATATGAACCGAATTATCATCTGTCCGTAAAACGCGGAAATGAAGGATATGCATGTAGTCTTGGAAATTATGCTGTGACTGAAACATATAACCTTAAAGTAAAAAACACATCTGATACAGACAGATATTTTGAGTATGTTGTGGAAACAGCAGCTAATGTAGCCGTGTTTGTGGAGGATGCGGACGGAAAGCACAGCGGTTATGTAAAAGGCGAGCATGATACTGCAACAAGTGATGTAATGGCAAGCGTAAAAATTCCTGCAAACAGTGAGAAGGAATTTTCGTTTAATCTTGTGCTTCCGATAAATTATGTTGGCGGTATAAGAAATTCATTTGTGGTAAGCGATACAAAAAGTACAGGAAAAACATACGAGGACTACCTGAAAGAGCCGCGTGCGGCAAAAGGACCGCTCATTGCAGGTGTTCCTGTAAGTGATGTGAAGGATAAAATTCCTGATGAGGTAAAAGAGATAACAGACGGCAATTACGATAGATATGAGCTTATAAAGAGCTATAACGGATATATGCTTCGCTGGACCGCATGGGACAGCTGCCCGTATTATTACACAGCAAACTGGGATAAGGTAAAGACTATCTATTATCTTGATGAAAATTATAATCTGGTTGATAAATATAAATTTGACAGTCTGATATGTTTTGCATTGTTCCGTGACGGACAGTATTATGTGCAGGATGCAGGCGGAAACCGATTTAAATCGTATGATGGTCAGAATTGGGAGGCATACAGCGGAAAGATGCCGCTTCCGGAGGTTGAATTTAATAATGATAAACCTTCGTTGTGGGCGCAAAGTGAGCTTGAACGTGCGTACATGCTCGGCGCGGCGCCGTATGAGCTTAAAGATAAGCTTATTTATGAAGGCGATATGACACGTGAAACTTTCTGCTATGTTCTGTCGACGATGCTTGGTTTAAAGGGTGAGCTTCCTGATGAGGGAGAACTTAAATTCAGCGATACAGAAAGCAGGAGCGTTTCAAGGCTTGCAAATGCAGGTATTATAAACGGATACACGGACGGTACATTCAGACCGAAAAATCCTATAACGCGCGAGGAGGCTGCAATGCTTCTTTATCAGGCAGCGAAATATCTTGACTGTTATTTATCTGATGAAGAGTATGCTTATGCGGATAACAGCGATATAAGCGACTGGGCAAGAAGCGCCGTATACTCAATGAATAATGCAGGGATAATGACGGGGATGGACGAAAATAAGTTTGAACCGAAACGGAATTATACAAATGAGCAGTCAATCGCAACAATTATGCGTTTGTATGATGCTGCGTGAGCGCGGTGAAAATGAAAAAGATAATAAGAGCCCGACACTTGTTATAAGTGCCGGGTTTTCATATATGTGTGTTTTCAATATTTCATTGTGAAGTAATTGACATATACAGAGAAAAATGGTATAATTTCAGTATATTATTATCTGCTGAAAAGGAAGGTAAATATGATTACAAGCAAACAAAGAGCGTATCTGAGAAAGCTTTCACATACGCTTGAACCGATATTTCAAATTGGTAAGGACGGTATTTCAGACGCGCTTATTGACGGAATTGATATGGCGCTCAATAAACGCGAAATTTTAAAAGTGCATATTCTTGAAAGCGCGCTTCTTGATACGCGTCAGACGTGTAACGACATTGCTGACAGGCTTAATGCCGAGCCTGTACAGGCTATCGGAAGCAAGTTTATAATTTACCGTCAGGCGGACGAGGAAAAATACAGAAAAATCGAGCTGCCGAAGAAATGAGAACGGGAATAATGGGCGGTACCTTTAACCCTGTGCATAATGCTCACCTTTTAATAGCGCAGAAGGCGCAGGCACAGTATGGGCTTGACCGCATAGTATTTATAACAAGTGGAAATCCGCCGCATAAAAAGGCTATGACAGACGCGCGTCACCGCTTTAATATGACGCGTCTGGCAATATCGGATAACAGTTCGTTTGTTGATGATGATTTTGAAGTAAAGAGGGCTGAAAAGTCTTATACGCTTTATACGCTTGAATATTTAAAGAAAAAGTATCCTGAGGACGAATTGTTTTTTATAATAGGCGAGGATTCTCTGGAGGATTTGCCGAAGTGGTACAAGCCTGAAAAAATCCTTGTTTTGGCATCGCTTTTGGTTTTTCCTCGAAAATCGGAAAAATCGCTTTTAAATACGCTTGATGAAATAAAAACATATTTTTCGGGTGAGATTTTCCCGATAGATGCGCCTGTAACCGATATTTCGTCAACTGAGATACGGAAACGAATATTAAACGGAGAAAATGTTCGGGAA
>CAJTUY010000049.1 GCA_910579415.1 uncultured Clostridia bacterium
CAATTCCTGCTTCATTTTTCGGATGTGCGTTTAAGACAAATTCATTGTCTGCGGCAACATACATTTCTTCTGACATCTTATTTTCAGCTGTCTGAATTTTTCTTATAACTCCGCCATCTGTTGTCGTAGCTACAATAAGCTGATTTACAGTGCCGTCAGGACTTGATTTTTTCAGCAGCTCAGGAATCTGAGATTTATCTACTCTGTTACCGTTATAGGTTATCTTGTCTGCCATTGTGAAGTCTTCCATGTTGCCTTCCTTTGTAAACAGTCTTACAATGCCTTCTTCGCTATTTTCATTATAATAACATTTTACAACATACGCATAATTTTTGCCTGAGCTTGAAACTGCATATCCGGCAACTTTATTAAAGTAATCAATATAGAAGGTTCCTTCACTTCCTATCGTCGGTTCATATGTATTCTGCTGACCTTCTTCTATACGCTTTATATATTCCTGCGTATACTCATATTCGCTTCCGTCTTCAAGAGCTACTCCCTTATTTCCGTTTACTGTTAAAAACTTTTTAGCCTTCGCCGTAACCTGATTATTTGAAATCAAAACCTCTGCAAGCACATCACCAATAGTATTTTTACTTATTGCAACAGATAAAACACTTCCCGATGATATACTTGAAAAGTCAGCTTCCTGTCCGTCAAGTATAAATGTCGGCTTTATATTTTCTTCGCCGCTTAAATCCAATGAACCGCGTTCATACTTAAATCTTACTATACTGTCAGTGGCAATTGCCTTATCAACAATACAAGTGTCATAATTCTTGATTATGACTACATTATATTTGCTGCTGTCATTGCTTATAAAACGAACACTTCCGTTTTCTGTATAAAGGTCACTGTCGTCAACAACATCAAGACGCTTTCCGTTATAGATAAATATAGCATCATCTGAAATATCAAGTGTCTTTTTTCTGTTATTTTCATAATACTGAAAACGTGTCTTTCCCACATTTTCTGTTGTATCCTCAGACAGCACTTCTACTACTTTTACATTCTTATCTGCTGTAATATGTATAACGTGGTAACCGTTTTCATCAGCCACATAATAGGCTGTAACCTTCATGCCTAGATAATCGGAAATATTGTCTATTTCCGAGTCGAACATCTCGCCGCCGATTTTTACCGTACCTGCCTCATACTGCTCCTGCGCGCTCATAAGCGAAGTGCTTCCGCATGCCTCAACAATTCCGCTGTAACGGTAAATGTTAAGCGCATAGCTCATATAATCCTCATCGTTTGAATTCGTATATATCGGATATTTACCGCTTATTCCGCTTGTCTTAAGGTATTTACTGCTCTCAAGAACATTCTGAATCATTACTGCCGCATCAGCATATGTAATATCGCCGCTAACGCTGCCGCTTACGCCTCTTAACATATCATTGGATACAGCCTGCGAATAATATCCGTTAGGAAATCCACCTTCCTTTTCAGCTATGCTCGCATAACCTGTAACCGATACAAGCACCTTTACAGCTTCACCGAGTGAAATAACACTTTCAGGCTTAAATTCCGCTTTTCCGTAGCCTGCCATTATTCCGCGTTCGTAAAGATATTCAACACTTGCTGCTGCGTCATTGTCAGGAAGAACATCCGAGAATATTCTCTTTGGTGACGGGGATAAATCGTCGCTTCCTCCCATCACTCTGACTATTATTTTAGCAAATTCGCCTCTTGTTACCGTTTCTGCCGCTTTTTCCTCTGTAACGTCCTCATATATATTAAGACCGTTCATTAACGAAACCGCGCCGCTCTGTTTTTCATTTAAACCGTCCGCCGCAAATGCAGCACACGTACAAAGCAATAAGCATATGGTAACTATACTGATTATCAATTTTTTCATTTGGCTTTATTACTCCTTTCGCAGTTTAATTGATTTAACAGGGCTTATGCCGATGGATTAAGCTTTTCATGAACACGTTTCAGCATTACTGCCGCCTGCGCTCTCGTTGCCTGCTGTTTCGGTGCAAACAACTCGTCTGTCATGCCATAGATAAAGCCTAAATCCGCCGCTTCAACGATATAATCATACGCCCAGTGGCTTACGTCGTCAATATCATTAAAGTAAAGTGTTTTTCCTGTTTCCAGCTTTGTATTTGATTTATGATTATACGCCGATACGATAACTCTTGCAAGCTCCTCACGCGTGATAGGCGCATCAGGATTGAACAATCCGTCATAGCCGCTCATATAATCATTTGTTTTTACATTCTGTACATATCCCGAATACCAGTCGTCACTTACAATGTCAAAGAAACTGTTTTCATAAGGCATTGCTTCCTGTCCCATTGCAAGCGTTATCATCGTTGCAAATTCCGCTCTTGATACGCTGTCATCCGGACGGAATATATCGTTTTCATCACCGTTTACTATACCAAGCTCCGCCATATATTCAACGTCTTTTCTTGCCCAGTGATTTTTCATATCCTTAAATCTTAACAGGAATGTATCCAGTTCATCGGCAGTATTATCGTCCGACGGCGTATTCAGAGGAATAGATACAATCGGTTCCGTTGTGTCTGCCTGTGAAGGTATCTTATCTTTCTTCGACGAAGCACTTCCGCCTCCGCCTCCGCCGCCTGAACCGCCGGTGCTGCCGTTTATTTGATTAACCTTTTTATAAAGCTCATTTCTTATCGGAATAGCATAAAACTTATCCAAAAGAGCTTTTGCGGCATTTATGTCTGTTGAATTCTTTGTGTAAATCGCCTTATTTACTGCCGCAGTTACTTCATTTAGTTCCAATGTGATTTCCCATACAACGAGGTCTTTTATTTTAAGACTTCCGTTATACTGAAGATAAATATCATCTTCAAACTTAGCCTTCTGCTTTCTTGTGTCATACTGTGCTTCAATAGTCTGCCATTCTCCGTTTGCTGTAATTTCAGCAAGTGTCCCGCCTGTCTGGGATACAAGCTTTATTGTACCTCCCTGCGCGGCTTTTACAGTTGCTTTTAATGCATAGCTTGAATCATTTGTGAGGAAAAGCTTCTGATATACGCCTCTGCCATTGGAGTGAACCACGTAATCCTCTCCGTCCTGAACAACTGTTACTACTGTATCAGTCATAGGTCTCCAGTATATAGCTTGCGGAGGATTAACAGATATCCAGCCCGGACAAATGTTATCAGCTTTTTTAATTATAAGCTCGTATTTTACGGTGGTAGATGCTGTACCGTGCTTTGAGGTTCCAATAAGAGTTACCTTTTGGTCCTGACGGCTCGGACGGTTTATCATGCCCACATCAAAAATACTTCCGTCACTGCTGCGCCAGCTTATTTCACTTTCAAAATGCTTACCCTTTCTGGGCAAAGGTATAATCTCTGTAACAGGCACAGATTCATCTATTGTAACTTCAGCCAAATCCTCCTTCGCCATTCTAAGGTCAGTATAGTTAAGAGTCACATCAAGTTCGGCAAAAGCCTTTGTTGCATGCTCCTCTGCCTTTATTGTGACCGTTCCCAAAACTGTCGAACAATCTACTGAAAGTACCCCTGTATCCTTATCCATACGGATACCGTTCATGCTCTCAATTTCTTTCGGAGCAACCGTCCAGTCAAGCTTTAAATCAACTATCTGATTATTTGATGTATTCAGAACCCTTTTCATTTCCTTTTCAATCTGGTCATATACCGTTGCTGAATATTTAAAATCAGATGTTCCTTCATCAGGAATAAAGCACTCTGTCTGAGGCTCGTTAAATACCACTTTATCAGGCGCGCGTCCCGTAACGGTTACGGTCTTTTCCAACTTATTATCAGGATTTGCCACAGAATATCCCGTGAACACCAATTCGCCTTCCTTTACGTTCTTATCTACCGTAAAGGTTTTTGCAGCGCTGTCAAACACAATGCCCTCAGGCATCTTTTCAATCTTTATCGCTGTTTCACGCGACATATTTTCTCCGTCTGTACCTACAATGTCTACTGCATATTCATATATCTCGGGTTCTTCCTCCTTAAGAGGGATTGCCATTCTGTCCCTACCTGTTATCTGAATAACACCTTCATCAACAATTGTTACCGTAAAAGTTTGCATCTTTCCCGCTTCAGTTATTGCGCGGTATTCAAGCTGATGTCCTCCTGTCACAGTACTGTCAATTGATAATTTGATGCTTGTGTCGCTTACAGACTCTGATGTAACTCCTGCCGGAAGATCTGAAGTCATTAAGTCAATTACTGCTACTTTATCCTCAGAAGGTTCGCCCTTATAATTGTAATGCACAGGATCAAGAGTAGTTGTAAAGGTACCGCTTGCAGGAATTTCAAAACGTGTTTTAGCCAACGCTATCTCATCCTTGTCAGTATCGTAGAAACGCCATATGTCACCCTCCTGCATAAGCATAAACATTTTTGTTTTTGACGCAACCATGAACATATCGTCTTTTACTTCGCTGATTGAGCGTATTTCCTCATTACTTTCCGAGCCGTTTCCGCCTTCCGCTATTATCCACGGCACATCAACCGTAAGTGATGAAGGGTCATTGGGCGCTACAAGCATTCTTCCGTTTTCTGTTCCGACTACAATATAATCTTTTCCTACACCCATTCCGGTAAACTTTTCTGTATTCTCTGTTCCGTCTGAAAGCTTCATTGAGTTGAAGTTTGTATACCTCGGTGTTTCATCATGTTTCAGAACACGAAATACAGGCGTTTTATTTATCAATACCCAACCGTCTAGAGCATCTGACCAAGCCATATCCACAGGATGAACAGATATATTTTGTGTCTGTGTTGTTTTTACTCCTTCTTCATTAAAATACCATGTTTTATACTGGTCGCCAACAGCATACATCATGCTTTCATCTGCAGTAGTGCTTGGAGTAAGTCCGATAGTTTTCGCTATCGCACCGCTGTCGCCGAGCGGATATTTTTTAGCAGGTGCATCCATACTCTCAAAAACCTTCACTGTTGCTCCCGCCGCAAGCGCAAGCCACTTGCCGTTTGTTTCAACTGTTGTATTTGAGCCTGCCATATCTGCGTTCGGAGATTCCACCCAGTTTCGGGCATCTTCCGAAATAAGCGTTCTGTTGTTAATACACATAACAAACTTTTCTTCCGCTTCCCACCAGGCAATTACTTGTCTGTTTTCTGGATGTCCGAAGTGTTTCGCAGGATTGAGATTATCCTTTGTTATTTCCCAGTCGTATCCGTTTGTAGAGGCAACAACCTTTGCCGGTGTATTCGCCGCATTCTCCAAGTCCTTTACTACCGCTACATACAAGTCCTTTTGAGGGCTGTAACATGTATCAATAAATGTAAAGGTTCCCGGAAGTTCAACCGCCATAACGGGTGTTATTCCCACTGCGCCAATAAGCAGTATTGCTGAAATCAGCGCTGATAATATCTTTTTCAATTATGCTCATCCTCTCTATTTTTTTACGCCCACAGTTTCTTCCTTCAAAAGACCTATATTATTAAAATCAATTTTAGGGAAGTCTTTATTCTTACTGTAAACTTCGCTGTCTTCTTTAAGGGTGAAGTCTTTTCCATTATAGTTTACAAAGCCAGGATCAGTTTTTGTAACTATATTTCCCGATGCCTCAACGAGCTGTTCATTTGCGTTAAAGCCCTGAGCCGTCGGATTGCCGTTTAGTGTGCTTAACGGGAATTTAATATTTACAACCAAATTGTTCATAAATTGGTTACCGTTCTTATACGCGCCGAAATGGTTTTTAAATCCAACACCTCAGGATTCTTCTGGGAATATACAGGGCTATATTTCTGCCACTGTGCGTATGTTCCCTTTACGCTATCGGACTGTATATCCCACTTCGCGTCCGGATTGTATGTATGAGATGCCTCATATGTGCCTGCCGTATCAACAAATATATTACCATTTACCACATTGTCAATACCCTGCGCGCATACGCCTCTGATACCGTTTGAATTTTGATATCCTATATTATAGAATACGTTTTCAAGTACCTGCAAGCCATTTCCGTTATTATCCGTTCTTATTCCGGCAACATTCATCTGGCGTTCCGTAAAGTTCTGCTGTCCCAAGTCATGAATGAAGTTTCTTCTTATAACAACATTTCTTTCCCACGGGAACTGGTATACATTCATATAAATAGCATCCATATCGTGGAACTCCTTAACCGCGTCATAAATATTGTTATATTCGACAGTATGGTCAGGTCCGTATATTATAAGCGCCGTATGCGGCATATCATGAAGCTCATTATGACTTACCGTTGTTCCTACCGACTGATGTCCCAAAAGTATTCCTGCCTGATATGAGCGTTCAATCTGGGCTGCTTTATAAATGTGGTTATTTGTAACTACATTTTCACCTGATATACGGTTCTCATAATCTCCGCCTGAGATACTTATGCCGGTACTTCCTATATCGTGAATCAGACAATTCTTTACTACACAGCCATTACCTTTAAGGTAAATACCGTTCGTACCCGTATCTGCAACTTCACAATTTTCTACAATGATATTTTCAACACCGTTCAAGCGTATTGTTCCTGCCCTTGAACAGTCAAGTTTCAAATTCTTAAACGTTACATTACTTACATTTGAACCTGTAATCAGGTTTTCACCTATCTGTGACAGTCTTATATCCGAGCCTTCTCCAAACCCTGACTGCGGATACAGATAAAGCATTTTTGTGTTACGGTCAATGTAATATTCACCCGGCTCGTCTATTTCCTCAAAGATATTTTCATAGCGTATGAAATGCTTTGAATAATACTCTGTAACCGAACCTTCTTTTAATGTTATCTGACCCTGTTCAATCTTATCTATCGGGAAGTAACCGTAGAAATAGTTAGGACCGAGAACACCTGCGGTATATATTTCATTTATATTCGTTTTCCATTTTGTCGGGCGGTCATAATCAATTTTATAAACCGCGCCCTCCAAAACTCCTGTTTTACTTCTTGCTCCGCTTCGTACAATTCCTGTTGTTCCTACCCAATCGCTGTTAGGCCATTTTGCAAGCTGCATTCTGCTGCCGTCAACATACAGTTCTGCCTGCGGAATTGTGTCTGCATTTATCAGATAACCGCGTCTGGAAAGTACGCCCAAATCTTCAATTCCAAGCTTACCCAAGTCTATCTCCAGCACCTTATCTGCCGCTGTTTTATCAAGGAGCTTTGACGTCATATCAGATGACGCCGCTTTAAATTCACTGTACGGAAGTTTTACTCCGCCTGTAATTCTTGCAACCTCTCCCGGATATGAAGTGTATGTAACAGGATTACCTTCCTTACCTGAATCTGCCGCTCCAAGTTCAAGCGACTTATCAAGTATATAATCTCCTCCGCGCAGGTAAACCGTTATTCCGCCTTCGGGATACGCGCCTGCCGCGATAATCTCGCGTACCTTGTCGCGCGCTTTTTCAATAGTTTTAAGCGGCGCTTCCTGCGTACCTGCGTTCGCGTCATTACCCGAATCCGCTACAACAATTGTATTTGCCGCATTGATTACAGGATTCTGCGTATTATTGTTATTGTTGTCATTTCCACCCGATAATGTAAAGTTGCCTGCTGTAATCATTCTGTCGGTTATTACACATGCCTCTGCTCTTGTAGTGTATCTGCCGCTGCGGAAGGTATTATCTTCGTATCCGCTTAGCAGATGTTTTGAATATGCGGCAAGAACATACTCTTTATCGGCATTATAAATATCATAGTAATCGGAAATACGTGAAATAAGCTGTTCACGCTCATCTCCTCTTACATAGTCCGCGCCTATTGCTCTCACACTGATTTTTACAAGCTCACTACGCGTTATCGGTCTGTCATAGCGGTCAAACTCATCTTTATAAATCAGCTTTTTTTCAAGAGCTTTTTCTATATAAGGCGCTGACCAGTTCCCTGTCTGTGGAGTAATTTCAACTTTCATAGCCGTCAGTGTCATTTTAATAAATTCATCTACATTGACATAGCTGTCCGGTCTGAATCGTACTCTGTCACCCTCTACAATACCAACGCTCGTAAGCTTATTTATAAAGCCTTCAGCCCAGTGACCGCTGACATCTGTGTAATCCGCAGACGCAGATACCACATTTATCTGCATTGTTATGACCGCTGCAAGTATAATAGCAATCTTTTTCACCGTTAGTCCTCCTATATGTAGTATAAATCTATTTTCTCACTCCGAATGAAGTCATATCAAACTGCGGCAGTCCTTCTACCTTTGCTGCTGCTTCCGCTGAGAGCTGAAGATTTCCGTCTGCATAAGATACAAAACCGGGATCTTCCTTTGCTACAAAGTTTCCCGAAGCGTCAATAAGTCTTTCGTCGCCTCTGTATCCTTCCTTATTCTGCTCTCCGTTTATTGAGCTTAGCGGAATTGATATATTGATTATCATATTATTCTTAAATTCATTTGTCTTTGACATATTGGGGTGTTCATTAAAAAATGTTTCCAATTCAGGGAACAGCTTTCCGTAAACAGGAAGTCTTTTCTTCATTTCCTGCTTTAAAGCCGCTACATTTGCACCGTTGATTGTACCTGTATCAGCATACAATGTGCCGTCATCAGCAGGTTCAATCTCTTTATAAGTTAAGGTGTTGAAATAGGATTCATTACAGTCAACAAATAAATTATTGTAAATTCTGTTTCTTGTTCCTTCTGCAGTTATCGCGCCTATACCATTATTTCCTTTGCCGCTCTTACCGCTGTCGCCTATTCTGTAAAACAGGTTCTCATACACGTTAAGTCCGCAGCCTCTGTTATCCGTTCGTATTGCTCTTACGTTAACCTGATGTATTCCGTTCATCGAGCTTCTGCCGATGTCGTGGAAGTAGTTACCGTGTATTTTATTTCCTCTTTCCCAAGGGAAGTTGGAATTGTTTGCATACAGCGCATCCATATCGCTGAATTCCGTAACGAGATTATCAAACTCGTTGCCGTAAATCTCATTATTCACACCGTAGAAAATCATTCCCGCATGCGGTCCGTTATATATGTGGTTATTAGACGCCGTTGCGCCTACACATCTGTAACCGAAATTCAATCCTGCTTTATAGCTGCGTTCAAGTCTTGCAAAATTATATATCTCATTATTTGTAACAAGTATGTCGTTCGGGACAAGCTTTTCATAATCGCCGCAGTTTGTAAATTGTAAACCATCCTGACCTACATCGTGTATACGACAGTCGCGAACCGTTATTCCTGTTGAATAGTCAAGACGTATTCCATTTTCGCCAAAGCTCTCAACATCACAATTTATAAACTGTATTCCTTCATTGTTTTTACCTGTTACTGCCGAACCGCGTCCGCCTTTCAGAGTAATCTTTTCAAAGATTATGTTTTTGCTGTTCTCAATTCTCAGCATTGAGTTTGGTTTTGTTGTTCCGGGATAATTCAGAGTCGGCGTAGACATTGTAATTGTAAGCACCGAATCCTCCGCCGCGTCTTCTGAAGGATAGTAGTACAGCATTTCATTAGCTGTGTCTATGTAATATTCGCCCTCTTTATCAAGCTCTTCGGGAATGTTCTCAAAGCGATAATAAGGAACTGAATAATAATCCTGTATTACTCCGCGTTCAAGATAAACTCGTTTTGCATCCGCGTCAAAGCGTTCTACGGGATAATAATCAAATTCATAATTGGGGCCAAGCGTACCGGCAAGCCACACTTCATTCACTTTGCTCCATTGCGAAGGACGGTCATACTCCACTGCAAAGCTGCATCCGTTTGCAATCCCGCTCTTTGTTCTTGTTCCGTATTCATCGGGATTTTTCGGCTTTATTAGTCCTGTGTAACCGTCATTCGGCCACCCAGCAAGCTTCTGAACCTCACCATTTAAGCTTAGTTCAGCCTGCGCTTCTTTATTATCTGAAATTAAATGTCCGCGTACAGAAAACTCACCATAGTTATCAATACCCAAGTCCTTCAGACTATATTGCAAAATCTTTCCGTTTGCAGATTTATCGATAACCGCGTCAGTAAACTCCTTATTTGCAGGTTCCATACTACTCAATGGAATATCTATGCCCGCGTTTAAAGTTACCTTTTCATTTCTGTAAGCAGATATACGGAGAGGCGTTTCACCGTTGTATGAATTCAACATTATTGTATTCGATACACTGTAAACACCTTCCCGTATGTATATCCTGTTTTCGTCCTCTGTATTATCTCTTGTCATGGCAATTTCAATTGCCTTTTCTAAAGTTTTTACAGGTGACTTAAATGTTCCGTCTCCGCTGTCATCACCGGCAGCGGAGACGAATATGTCCTGACCGTCGTTTATTGGAAAGGGATTGGGTCGCTTGCAAGGGCTTTCATGCCGCTCAGGCTATCCCAAAGCATCAGCTTTCCGCTTGCTGCTCCCTCGCCCTTAAATTTAGTTGGCGTTACTACGGCTTTGCCATCACCATTTTCTTCTACCGTTGCATCTTCTACCGCTTCCAGTTCTATCAGATGACCTGCTGCGTCATAAGCTGCAAATAGTACAGTATATTTTCCTGCCGGAGCTGTAACAACTGCCGTGCCGTCCTCTTCATTATACTCAACTTCATAAGCAGGAGTAGGATCAGTCGTCGGTGTAGGTGTAGGTGTCGGGTCCGGCTCATCAGGCGTAGGAACAAGCTCCTCATTTACACTCTTATATGACCAACTGCCATCCTCACCCTTTTCTATAATAAGAACATCACTGTCTGTATTATCAGTAACTGTCGCTAAAAACTTATCGCCTGCAACAAATATGTTTGTAATGGACATTTTGTTCTCTACCTTCTGTGATGTAGGCACTTTCTCAAGCTCTGCCGCCGCAAAGTCCGCGTTGTCCGGAGCTGTATATATATTTCCGTCTGAACCTGCAAACATAAAAGTATCGCCGTTTGTATCGATTGAATTTAATGTAACCCCCGACGGAAGCTTCGGTCCTGCAGCAGGAGTAACTTTAGCATCAGCTTTATTAAGTATTCTTATTCCTCTTGTATCCGTTACAACAACAAATGTCTTTAAAGCGTCGCTATATACCGCATCAGAGATTGTTCCCCAGTTTGCAAGATTATTTGTAACTGTCCACTTCTCTTCTTCTGTATCAGCGGTACTTTCGTCATTTCTTACTGCTCCGCCCATACCGTTGTGCATCAGCACTGCGGGGAGTTCCGATGCATCCTCTGTATTACCAACCGCAATTTTAGTCATACTGCTCACACCCGGAACAGACAGCGTTATTACATCCGTCGGCTTTACAACCTCGCCAACCTTAGAACTCCATGCAGTATACTTGCGAAGCACGCTTCCTGAGTTCGTTGTGTAAAGATTGTTTCCGCACAACGCCATTTCCGCATATGTAGTAAAACCTGTTTCAGCGTATGTACTCTCTTTTAACGCTATATTAAGACCTCTTTCCGCCTCACTATCGTTTACATCCCTTGAACGCATTACGATTCCGGCACTGTCCGGTATTGAAGCTGCAAGTAAAAATTTATTCTGACCTTCCCACCATACTGCGCCGTTTTTAATATCGGAATAGCTTTTTATCTCTGTTTTTTCATCATTAAAGGTTCTTTGCGTATATATATAACTTTGCCACGGATTTCCCCAGTGCAATCCATCAACAGACGCATATGTATTACCGTTATATCTCTTATTTGCAGGATCTGTTAATCCATCACCGTAAACAACGTACTTTCCTTGCGATGGGCTGTATGCGCCGCCTACAAGTCTTACGTTTCTGAACTGCTTCTGAGGCTCGGGAGTTCCCGTCGGCTCTGTACTCGGCTGTACACTTGGTTCTGTACTCGGCTCTACACTTGGTTTCGTACTTGGTTCAACGCTTGGCTCTGTACTCGGCTCTACACTTGGTTCTGTACTTGGTTCTGTGCTTGGCTCTACACTTGGTTCTACACTTGGCTCTACTTCTTTTTCGTTTATATTTTTATAGCCATCTGCAATAGTACCCTTATAAATCTGAGTAGTACCTAACGCAATAAAACTGCCGTCATCTAAAATCTCTATATTCTTTATAGGTTCAGTTGCAGGAGTTTTGCCCTCCATAACGGGTATTTCCGTCCATGTATTATTGGTTGAATTTAATGTACTTGTCGAATTATTGTAGAAAAGCTTACCGCTGCCCATTCCTACGATTACAGCGTCTGCATTTGCGTTTACGCCAGTTACCGTATCGCCTTCAGCGACTAAAAGCTGAGGACGCGCAGTTGCATTTGAAAAAGCCTTTAATTTGTCTGAACCGTCAACTGCAAAAAACTGGTCTGTTCTTGGAGAATATACAGCGTCATACAAGTAGCTTGCTTCCGGTGCCGCTATATTTCCAGAACCCTTTTCTCCATCAACCCACGTATATGTGGAGCCTTCCGCAGTAAGGGATACATCATAAATGTTACTTTTATTTGCAGAAATCATTTCAATCTTTCCTGTTGCATCCGCCGGTCTTGCCGCCACAATGTGTGCGTAATAAACAGCAGCGTTAGAGCCTGCAATTTCATGCATCGAAGAAGTAAAATCCTTCGTTGTTGTAGTATTTGTAACATTTGTCTTATTGCCGGCAGCCATCAGCAGCTTATCTCCCACTACTGTTAGCATAGCATTTCCCGACCAGTGTATGTTATTGGCTCCTGCCCATTTCACGCCATCTGCGGTTGAGTATGTTTCACCCGCCGAATGAGCTACAAAAATATTCTTTTCCGCCCAGTAAACCAACTGTTGCTGTGAATATGGATTTGCCGCTATTGTAGTTCCTCCTATCAGCTTTGTGGGCTGATTGGTCGAGGGCTGCCACGTTTCGCCGCCGTCGGCTGAATAGTACATTTTTGCACTTGTATTGTCGTCCTTCTTGGCCATTACAACAAGATTGTTTCCGCCATGTGCAATATCCATGAAATGAAAGCCATCG
>CAJTUY010000050.1 GCA_910579415.1 uncultured Clostridia bacterium
ACACTTGCTTTAAATCTTGCTGATGATACGGAAATTGTTGACAGAGAAGGTAAGAAAGTTGACGCTAAAGAGCTTGATAAAAAAGACCTTGCTGTAATCTATACTTCATCAACAAAGAGTATTCCTGCTCAGACAAATCCGATTAAGGTTATTGTTCTTGGTGAAAATGAAATGGCTTTAAAGGCTCTTGAAGCTGCAAATGCTGCTCCTGAAGCAACTCCTGAGGTTACTCCTGAAGTAACTGACGCACCTGTTGATTATACGACTGTACAAAACATATCAGTAGGAGAATCAGTAATAACTAACATTTATAAGGAAAATGATACTTTAATGGTTCCTTTAAGAGAGATTGCTGAAAAACTTGGTTTCACAGTTGAATGGGACGGAACAACAAAGTCAATTATGTTAAACAGCGGAATGTATAGCTTAAAGATAGGTGAAAATGCTTACGGCAAGGGTAAAATGATGCCTCAGCAATTAAAGGCAGCTCCTGTAATCAAAGATGATGATTTAACTTATGTTCCTGTTGAGTATTTTACAGAATTACTTGAAGCAACTGATTCAATAGTATTGAATAAATAAAATTTATGAATTAAAAAATGACTGTCTTTATGACAGTCATTTTTTCAATCTCAAATATTTAGGAAAGTGATTTTTCAGTATTCCGCCCGATGATTTACCCCAGCCGAGAGGGTACCCTTCAACAGTAACCGCGCACCAGCCTTTTTTATCACATTCAAGTGTCTGACCCATCATGTATTTTTTTAATTTTTCGCTGTCCGCGCTGAAATCCAGCGTATTTTTAATTTCGTTTTTTGTAAGGGAAAGACATAATGCCCACGATGGTTCAAATCTTCCCTTGTGGCAAATACCAAGCGGAAGTCCTGCGCGTATTGTTTTAATTTTATCAATATCAATGTTTTTTGGTTTTAAGTAAAGATTTTCACCGAATAAACAAAATTCACCATCTAAATTTATATTTAAAAATTCTTTTTCAAATTGACGATATAATTTTTCACCTTCGCATTTGTTTGATTTTGACGCGGCTTTCTTACGCTCGCAGTTATCTTTGTCAAGATTATGAAACAAAGCTATAAAATGTCCTTCTCCTTTATTTTTATGAGGAAAAATACGGCGCGTATTATTCATATCGTATTCCGAAGCCGACCATTCTGTTCTGCCGTGTGACAGCATATCCAAATTTTCGGGTTTTACAATTTCAGTATTATAATTTTCGAGTATGTATGCGCAAATCTTTTCATTTTCTTCAGGAGCAAAGGTACAGGTGGAATAAACAAGATAACCGCCGCCGCGAAGCATTTTAAATGCGCAGTCAAGAATATGTTTTTGACGTTCACCGCATGATATGGTATGCTCAACGCTCCATTCGGTTACAGCCTGAGGTTCTTTGCGGAACATACCTTCACCGCTGCACGGTGCATCAACTATTATCTTATCAAAAAACGCAGGATATTTTTCAGATAATCTCTGAGGTGTTTCATTTGTAACTATACAGTTTTTTAAACCAAAACGGTCTATGTTGTCAGATAATATATTAGCTCTGTTTTTAACAATTTCATTGGCAACAAGAAGTCCGCTGTCATTTAATAGAGCGCCTGCCTGAGTTGCTTTGCCGCCGGGAGCGGCGCAAAGGTCAAGTATGTAATCATCTTTATTTACAGGCATGGCGGAAACAGTTGACATTGCACTCGGTTCCTGAAAATAGAAAAGTCCGGCAATATGATATGGGTGATTGCCCGAAATTTGTGATTTGTCAGCGTAAAAACCGTTTTCACACCATAATATATTTTCTAAATCTCCGAATTCTTTTTTTATGTTTTCTTCCGCGCCCTGTTTTTTTGTGTTTATACGTATACCGCTGTATACAGGATTTTCAGAAAGCGCGCGAAAAAAGTCGGAATATTCGTCTTTTAGCATATTTTTCATTCTTTTTTCAAATTTTTCGGGTAAAAGCATATATTTTCTCCTCAGCAATTAGAAATTTTTTCAAAAAAAACCGCTTTATCCCTTGACAAAACGGTAAATTTGTGATAATATAATAAACTGTACCTTAGTCTTTAAAAATAAGGTACTCTATCCTAAATTTCTCACTATCATTGTATGTATTTTAACATAAATATATACAAAATGCAAGTACGAAAATTAAGGAAAAAAATAAAACACTGAAACTACTTATAAAATGATGAGGTGATTTAAGAAAATGGTGCATGAAGTAGAAGCGGGAAAAAATGTGCGTCTGAGCTATTCCAAAATTAAAGAAGTTTTGGATATGCCGAATCTTATAGAGGTACAGAAAAATTCCTACAAATGGTTTTTGGAGGAGGGTCTTAAGGAAATATTCCATGACATTTCCCCTATAACCGACCACGCAGGCAAGTTGGTTCTTGAATTTTTTGATTACCATCTTGACTACAATTCAAAATATTCCGTTGAGGAGTGTAAGGAAAGGGATGCAAAATATGCAGCTCCTTTAAAAGTTAATGTAAGACTTATTAACACTGAAACGGGAGAAATAAAAGAACAGGAAATATTTATGGGTGATTTCCCTCTTATGACAGAGCAGGGAACATTCATCATAAACGGCGCGGAGCGTGTTATTGTCAGTCAGCTCGTTCGTTCACCCGGTATTTATTACGAGTTTGAACGCGATAAGACAGGTAAACCGCTTTATTCGTCAACCGTAATTCCGTACAGAGGCGCGTGGCTTGAATACGAAACCGACTCAAACGATGTATTTTCCGTAAGAATAGACAGAACAAGAAAGCTTCCTGTAACAGTTCTTTTAAGAGCTATGGGACTTCAGACAAATGCGGAAATTATTGATATGTTCGGCGAGGATACAAAACTTCTTGCAACCTTTGAAAAGGATACAACAGAATCGCGCGACGAAGGACTGCTTGAAATTTATAAGCGTCTGCGTCCGGGCGAACCTCTTAATGTAGAGAATGCCGAATCACTTATAATGAATATGTTCTTTGACCCGCGCCGTTATGATTTGGCAAAGGTAGGACGTTATAAATTTAATAAGAAGCTTGCGCTTGCTTCTAGGATTAAAGGTAAAACTCTTGCAGAGGATGCGATTAATCCGAGAACAGGCAAGGTAATTGCAAAGCAAGGCGATGCATTGTCTGCTGAAATGGCAATGGCAATTGAGCGTTCGGGACTTAATAAGGTAGAACTTTTGGTTGAGGGTAAAAAGGTAAGGGTATTCTCAAACAATATGGTTTATCTTGATGAATATATTGACTTTGAAGTTAAAGGTTTCCCTGTTGATAAGGTAAAACGCGATGTAATTGAAGAAATTGTTGCTGAATATAAAAAAGAAGACGAAATAAGAGAGCAGATTTGGGCGCGTGTTGACGAGCTTGCACCAAAGCATATTCTTATTGACGATATGTTTGCTTCCGTAAACTACTGTTTAAATCTTGCTAATGGTATCGGCGGTATTGACGATATTGACCATCTTGGAAACAGACGTCTTCGCTGTGTAGGCGAGCTTTTACAGAACCAGTTCAGAATTGGTCTTGCGCGTATGGAAAGAACCGTACGTGAAAGAATGTCTACACAGGAACTTGAAATTATAACACCGACATCACTCATCAATATAAGACCTATAATAGCTACAATTAACGAATTTTTCGGTTCATCTCAGCTTTCACAGTTCATGGACCAGCCTAATCCGCTGGCAGAGCTAAGACATAAGAGAAGAATATCGGCATTGGGTCCGGGCGGTCTTTCAAGAGAAAGAGCAGGCTTTGAAGTTCGTGACGTTCACTATTCGCACTATGGAAGAATGTGTCCGATAGAAACTCCGGAAGGTCCTAACATCGGTCTTATCACATCGCTTGCAACCTTTGCAAGAATTGACCCGTACGGATTTATTGAAGCGCCGTATCGTAAGGTTGATAAAAAGACAGGCTGTGTAACAGATGAAATTGTTTATATGACAGCTGATACAGAGGACGAATATGTCGTTGCTCAGGCTAATGAGCCGCTTGATGAAAAAGGTAAGTTCCTTGATAAAAAGGTATCGGCGCGTTACCGTGATGAAATTTTGGAAGTTCCGGCTGACAGAATTGATTACATGGACGTTTCACCGCGTCAGCTTGTATCAGTCGTTACAGCATGTATTCCGTTCCTTGAAAACGACGACGCTAACCGCGCGCTGATGGGTTCAAATATGCAGTGTCAGGCAGTGCCTCTTCTTACTACCGATTCACCAATTGTCGGAACAGGTATAGAACATAAGGTTGCAAAAGACTCCGGTTCGGCTGTTCTTGCAAAGGAAGATGGCGTAGTTGAAAAGGTTGCTTCCGATTTAATTGTAATTAAGGGTGACAGCGGTATAAAGCATAATCATAAGCTTATAAAATTTGCACGTTCAAACCAGAGTACCTGTATCAATTACAGACCTATTGTGGTTGAAGGCGAAAAAGTTAAAAAAGGTGATATTATAGCTGACGGTCCGGCGATGGATAACGGTGAGTTGGCACTCGGTAAGAATATTCTTATAGGTTTCATGACTTGGGAAGGTTATAATTACGAGGACGCTGTTCTTATCAGCGAAGAGCTTGTTAAAAATGATGTGTTCACATCAATTCATATGGAGGAATATGAGTGTGAAGCGCGTGATACAAAACTCGGACCTGAGGAAATCACAAGAGATATTCCGAATGTCGGCGAGGATTCGCTTAAGGACCTTGACGAACAAGGTATTATAAGAATAGGCGCAGAGGTTCATGCAGGCGATATTCTTGTCGGTAAAGTAACACCTAAGGGTGAAACCGAGCTTACTGCTGAGGAAAGACTTCTTCGGGCAATTTTTGGTGAAAAAGCAAGAGAAGTAAGAGATACTTCGCTTCGTGTACCTCATGGTGAACAGGGTATTATAATAGATGTAAAGAAATTTACGCGTGAAAACGGCGATGAGCTGTCACCGGGTGTAAATGAAGTTGTACGCTGTGTTATTGCGCAGAAGAGAAAAATCTCTGTTGGCGATAAGATGGCGGGACGTCACGGAAATAAGGGTGTTGTTTCACGAGTACTTCCTCAGGAGGATATGCCTTTCCTTGAGGACGGTACACCGTTACAGATTGTGCTGAACCCATTGGGCGTGCCTTCGCGTATGAATATCGGACAGGTACTTGAAATGCACTTGGGTTATGCATACAGATGTCTGAGCATCAAAACAAGACAAGAGCTTGAAAACACAATTATAGATGATAACTTTAAAAAGAATATCCTTTCTGCTTACGATAAAAAGCGTGAAGGCAGATTTATAAAGCTTGCAACACCGGTATTTGACGGCGCGCAGGACGAGGATATAAAGCTGGCATTTAATGAAGCAGGTTTAAGACCTGACTTTAAGTCGGTAGTATATGACGGACGTACAGGTGAAAAGTTTGATAACCCTGTTACGGTCGGAATAATGTACTACTTAAAGCTTCATCATCTTGTTGACGATAAAATTCATGCCCGTTCGACAGGACCATACTCACTTGTTACGCAGCAGCCTTTGGGCGGTAAAGCTCAGTTCGGCGGACAGCGTTTCGGTGAAATGGAAGTGTGGGCGCTTGAAGCATACGGCGCAGCTTATACCTTGCAGGAAATTTTGACAGTTAAATCCGACGATATAGTAGGACGTGTAAAGACATACGAGGCAATTGTAAAAGGCGAAAATATTCCGAAATCAGGAATACCTGAATCGTTCAAGGTTTTGGTTAAGGAATTACAATCGCTTGCGCTTGACATCAGAATTCTCAATCATAATATGGAGGAAATTGACCTTGACGCATCATTTGAAGACGACGATGAAGGTGTTGTAAGCGATGAGGTTGTTGAAACAATGGAAGCCGGCGACGGTATGTCCGATACATTTGACGAAGATGACCTTGATGATGCAAATATGGTTTTAGACGACGATTTCGATGATGATTTTGACGAGGAAGAAGAAGTTGAAATCGGCGAAGAAGACTTTGATGATGATGAAGAATTTTAATCAATTCGTGTGAGTAAAAAACTATGGAGGTTTTTAAATGTTAGAATTTAACAGCTTTGAAGCAATTAAAATCGGTCTGGCTTCTCCCGAAACAATATTAGGTTGGTCACACGGAGAGGTTACAAAGCCCGAAACGATAAATTACCGCACATTAAAACCTGAAAAAGACGGTTTGTTCTGTGAAAAGATTTTCGGTCCAACAAAAGACTGGGAATGTCATTGCGGTAAGTACAAAAAAATCAGATTTAAGGGAAAAATTTGTGAACGCTGCGGCGTTGAAGTAACTAAAGCAAAGGTAAGACGTGAAAGAATGGGTCATATTGCGCTTGCAACCCCTGTTTCACATATCTGGTATTTTAAAGGCGTTCCTTCGTCAATGGGACTTATTATCGATATTTCACCGCGTCAGCTTGAAAAGGTGCTTTATTTCGCAGCATATATCGTAACTGACCCGGGCGGCACAGGACTTATGCAAAATCAGATTTTGTCGGAAACAGAATATCGTGAAGCATATGAAAAATACGGTAATAAATTTACAGCGGGCATGGGTGCGGAAGCTATAAAAACACTTCTTGAAGCCATTGACCTTGAACAGCTTTCCGAAGAATTGAAGGAAGAGCTTGAAGCAGCTCAGGGACAGAAAAAAGCAAGAATTATAAAAAGACTTGAGATAGTTGAAGCATTCAGAATTTCAGGCAATCGTCCGGAATGGATGATTATGAACGTAATACCTGTTATTCCACCTGAACTTCGTCCTATGGTACAGCTTGACGGCGGACGTTTCGCAACATCTGACCTTAATGACCTTTACAGACGTGTTATTAACAGAAACAACCGTCTTAAAAGACTTTTGGAGCTTGGCGCACCTGATATTATTATCAGAAACGAAAAAAGAATGTTGCAGGAAGCAGTGGACGCACTTATAAATAACGGTCGTCGCGGCAGAACTGTAACAGGACCGGGCAACAGACCGCTTAAGTCACTTTCAGACTTATTAAAAGGTAAGCAGGGACGTTTCCGTCAGAATCTTTTGGGTAAGCGTGTTGACTATTCGGGACGTTCGGTTATCGTTGTAGGTCCTGAAATGAAAATTTATCAGTGTGGACTTCCGAAAGAAATGGCAATTGAACTGTTTAAGCCGTTTGTAATGAAGGAGCTTGTATCGCGCGGACTTGCGCATAATATAAAGAGCGCAAAGAGAATGGTGGAAAGAACAAAGCCGGAGGTCTGGGACGTTCTGGAGGATGTTATTAAGGAACATCCTGTACTTCTTAACCGTGCGCCTACACTTCACAGACTTGGTATTCAGGCATTTGAACCGCGTCTTGTTGAAGGACGCGCCCTGAAGCTTCATCCGCTTGTATGTACGGCTTATAATGCCGACTTCGATGGTGACCAGATGGCTGTACACGTACCGCTGTCACCGGAAGCGCAGGCAGAAGCAAGATTTTTGATGCTGTCAGCAAATAACTTGCTGAAACCGCAGGACGGACATCCTGTAACAGTTCCTACACAGGATATGATTTTGGGTTCATATTATCTGACGCTTCTGAAAGAGCATTATGACAGAATAATTGATTCTGTTTTAGATGATGAGCCGAAACTTAGCGTACTTTTGGAAAAGCTGTCTGAAAAAGAACAGGAAGATACTGTTCTTTATGATGAAAGCGCTCCGATAAAGAGTTTTTCAGATATTAAGGAAGCATTAAAATATGTAAGAGAGCTTCCTGAGGTTGCAATGAATGAAACAGAAATTCATGCAAATCCGATAACTTTAGCGCTTGCAAAGAAATCGCTTATAATTTCCGTAAAAGGTCTAATTGATGAAGTTAAAAAGATTGTAATTAAAAAATATACGTCTTTTGACGAAGCGCTTCTTGCATATGATAATGGTGAAGTAACACTTCACGAGCGTATACTTGTAGAAGTGAGAAAACAGATAAACGGTGAACACCGTTCAAAGCTTATCGGTACAACAGTCGGCAGAATTATTTTTAATAATAATATACCGCAGAATCTTGGTTTTGTTGACAGAACAAATCCTGAAAACGAATTTTTGCTTGAAGTTGATTTTATTGTTGAAAAGAAGATGCTCGGTAAAATCATTGACAGATGTATACGCGTATGCGGTACGTCTGAAACAGCAGAGGTACTTGACAGAATTAAGGCAACAGGCTATAAGTATTCAACACGCGGCGCGATAACAGTTGCCGTTTCCGATATCGAGGTTCCTGAAAAGAAGAAGGAAATCCTTGCAAATGCGGAAAAAGAAGTTGAAAATATTATGCAGATGTACCTCAGCGGTCTTCTGACAAACGACGAACGTTATCTTCAGACTATTAAAGTCTGGTCAAAAGCTTCGGGCGAGGTAACGGACGCAATGATGGAGCATTTGGGCGAATTTAACCCGATATTCATGATGGCTGATTCCGGTGCGCGTGGTAGCGTGAACCAAATCCGTCAGCTTGCCGCAATGCGCGGACTTATGGCAGATACGCAGGGAAGAACAGTTGAAATTCCTATCCGCGCTAATTTCCGTGAGGGTCTTAACGTACTTGAATACTTCATTTCTTCACACGGTGCGCGTAAAGGTCTTACCGATACGGCGCTCAGAACTGCCGACTCGGGTTATCTTACACGTAGACTTGTTGACGTATCTCAGGACGTTATTGTCCGTGAAATTGACTGCGGAACAACAGAAGGTGAATGGGTAACTGAAATTACCGACGGTAAGGAAAGTATTGAACCGCTTTATGACAGAATTGTCGGACGTACGGCAATGGAGGATATTGTTAATCCTGAAACAGGCAAGGTTATTGTTAACGGCGGCGAGCTTATTTCCGACGTACAGGCAAGCGAGCTTATAAACGCAGGTATTACAAAGGTATATATCAGAAGCGTAATGAGCTGTAAGTCAAAAATCGGCGTATGCGCTAAGTGTTACGGTACAAACCTTGCAACAGGCGAGCTTGTAAACGTAGGCGAAGCAGTTGGTATTATTGCGGCTCAGTCAATCGGTGAGCCTGGTACACAGCTTACAATGCGTACCTTCCATGCCGGCGGTGTTGCTTCGGGCAGCGATATTACTCAGGGTCTTCCCCGTGTCGAGGAATTGTTTGAGGCAAGAAAGCCTAAGGGTCTTGCAATAATTTCAGAAATCGGCGGAACTGTTACGGTTAATGATTCAAAACGTAAAAGAGAGGTTATTGTCCGGAATGATGAATCTGGCGAGGCAAAAACCTATACAATTCCTTACGGTTCAAGCATAAAAGTTCATGACGGTGATGTTATTGAAGCAGGCGACGAGCTGACAGTCGGTTCTGTAAACCCGAATGATATTCTTCATATCAAGGGTCCCCGCGCAGTACAGGGATATATTTCGCGTGAGGTTCAGAGAACTTACCGTATGCAGGGTGTTGACATCAATGATAAGCACGTTGAGGTTATCACGCGTCAGATGCTTCGTAAGGTTCGTGTTGAAGAAGCAGGACAGACAGACTTGCTTATAGGTTCTCTTATTGATAAGTTTGAACTTGAAGAAGCAAATGACAGAGTAAGAGAAAACGGCGGTACAGAATTTGCAACTGCATCACCTGTACTTCTTGGTATTACAAAAGCGTCACTTGCAACAGATTCCTTCCTGTCGGCAGCGTCCTTCCAGGAAACAACAAAGGTTCTTACAGATGCGGCTATCAAGGGTAAGGTTGACCCGCTTCTCGGTCTTAAAGAAAATGTTATTATCGGTAAGCTTATTCCGGCAGGTACGGGTATGAGTATGTATAAAGATATTAACATCACTATTAACGGCGAGGAAGTTAAGGAAAAGGAAAAAGCAGAATAAAAAAATCGGCTGCTGCGTTTTACGCAGCGGCCTTTTTAATAAAAAAGTATTGACATCCGTAAATATTAGTGGTATTATATATATAATTTAATATTGCAACAAACTGTTGAGACAGAAAAAAATCAGATAAAAATTCTTCAAGCGAGCGGATTATGGTGTGAGTTCCGCAGAATTCTCTGAATAATATGGACTGTCGAGGGCGGCGTTAAATGCGCTGACGTAGGACTCGCGTAAGAAGTCGGAGATATGAAGGTATCTCGCAGAGGAGCTTTCAAAAGCTTGAAACAAGGTGGCACCGTGAAAATGTATTTTCACCCTTGATTTGTATATGGAATTTATGCAAATCAGGGGTTTTTTGTTGTAATAGAGAAAGGAGGACAATAATATAAAGGAGCCGCTGTCAGCAATATATTGATGACCGTAAAAAAATAAGAAAGGAAGTATAAAAATGTCAGAAAACAAAATACCCTATAAAATATATTTAGAAGAACAGGAAATGCCGAAGGCTTGGTACAATGTACGTGCAGATATGAAAAATAAACCTGCCCCGTTACTTAATCCGGGAACGCATGAACCAATGAAAGCAGAGGAACTTGCAGGAGTATTCTGTGAAGAGCTTATAAAGCAGGAGCTTGATGACACAACTCCTTATTTTGAAATTCCTGAGGAAATCAGAGATTTCTATAAGATGTACAGACCATCACCGCTTGTACGCGCATACTGTCTTGAAAAGAAGCTTAACACACCTGCAAAAATTTATTATAAGTTTGAAGGTAACAATACCAGCGGAAGCCATAAGTTAAATTCGGCTATTGCTCAGGCGTACTATGCTAAACAGCAAGGTCTTAAAGGAGTAACGACAGAAACAGGAGCAGGGCAGTGGGGAACAGCGCTGTCAATGGCATGTTCATATTTTGACCTTGACTGTAAGGTATATATGGTAAAGGTTTCATATGAACAAAAGCCGTTCCGCCGCGAGGTAATGCGTACTTACGGCGCATCGGTAACACCTTCTCCATCACCGGAAACGGAAGTAGGTAAGAAAATTTTAGCTGAATTTCCGGGAACGACAGGCAGTCTTGGCTGCGCGATTTCAGAAGCGGTAGAAGCTGCAACGACAAGAGAAGGTTATCGCTATGTACTTGGAAGCGTGCTTAATCAGGTGCTTCTTCATCAGTCGGTAATCGGACTGGAAACAAAAGCGGCTCTTGATAAATACGGAATTAAGCCTGATATAATTATCGGCTGTGCAGGCGGCGGTTCAAATCTCGGCGGACTGATTTCACCGTTTATGGGCGAAAAGCTGAGAGGCGAAGCGGATTATAGAATTATAGCGGTAGAACCTGCGTCATGTCCGAGCTTTACAAGAGGAAAATATGCATATGATTTCTGTGATACGGGAATGGTTTGTCCGCTTGCGAAGATGTATACTCTCGGCAGCAGCTTTATACCTGCTGCAAACCACGCAGGAGGATTGCGTTATCACGGTATGAGTTCTACACTTTCTCAGCTTTATGCGGATGGTCTTATGGAAGCAACCTCTGTAAAGCAGACGGAAGTTTTTGAAGCCGCTGAATATTTTGCAAGAGTTGAAGGTATTCTTCCTGCGCCTGAAAGCAGTCATGCAATAAGAGTGGCAATTGACGAGGCTAAAAAGTGTAAGGAAACAGGCGAAGAAAAGACAATAGTGTTCGGTCTTACAGGAACGGGTTATTTTGATATGGTTGCATATGAAAGATTCCATGACGGTGAGATGTCCGACTATATTCCGACAGACGAGGAAATTAAGGCTTGTACCGATAAGCTTCCTGTTGTTGAATAAAGAAAGCAAAGAAGGCTGTCATATGACAGCCTTCCCTGTTTAAAACGTGTAGTAGATGTATTATAACATATTGATTTTAAAAAGCAAAGAAAAATTTGAATTTAATGCAACCTTTTGGCAGGTTAAAACGTGTTATAAATGAAGGGGTAAAAATACGCAGAAAAACAGCGTAAAAATGGAGGGGGATTTATGACAGAAGAAATATCACGTACGGACACTTCTTCTGAGGAAATCATTCGCAAGTATTTTAATACGGTATACCGTCTTGCAATTACGCAGACGGGTAATATGAGTATGGCGGAGGACGTAACACAGGAAGTATTTTTAAAATATATCCAGACAAAAAAAATTTTCCGTTCCGATGAACATATAAAGGCATGGCTTATACGCGTAACAATAAATTGTGCGCGGAGCATATTCCGTTCATCATGGTTTCGGACAAGCGTACCGCTTGAAGAGGAAATTTCATTTGATATTC
>CAJTUY010000051.1 GCA_910579415.1 uncultured Clostridia bacterium
GAGGGTTCAATCGGATGTGAGTATGGTGCAGGTGCTTCTGAGAACATTGGTGCTTTGCAATACAATGCCGGTACATCATCAAACGATATGTTTTCTTCCATACTCAGAATGAGTTCTTCACTAATTGCATCTATCATTAACCAACCATATTCCTTAGACCACACAGGCTGCCCATGCATAACCTTCAGGTTACTTTTGAATATAGGTTTATCATCTTCAACAGTTAGTGCACCTCTTCCAAGCAAAAAGTCAGTTGTTACCTTATACAAATCTGCCATTGCTTCAAGCTTTTCTATGCCCGGAGCCTTTCTTTCATTTTCCCATGCACTGAGCGTTGGCTGTGATACTCCAAGCAGCTTCGCCGCCTCTATAACCTTTAATCCGCTCATCTTTCTTGCTTCTTTATATTTTATTGCCATAATAATCACATCCTGATAATTTCGTTAATAAAATTATTGTGTAATTATATAAACAGAAATGGAGGTTTTCATAATGAAAAGAATAACAAAAAGCGTTTGGCTCATGCTGACAATTCTATCACTACTAACTGCGTCTACTTACGCTGTGAACGTGCCCAGAGAGTCACTCCCCAAAAGAGTAACAGAAGATGCTGTCATACTGACCGAAGATCTGATAAGCGAGGTTTTAGATAAGGTTTCCAATCTCGGTTTGGGATATGCCGATGCAAAAAGTGAGTGCAACAGAATTATTTTTAATGAGGTAGTCAAAGGAAATACTCAAGGCTATGGATATGGCACACTCACCTCAATTGCCAATAACGCCATACTTCAGTACCGGGATATGTATCTCCGTCCGGATTACTATATTGAAATTGAACAGCAGGTTCGGACAATAATTTCAGATTTAATCACTGCAGTTGAAAATGGTTATGACTACAACAAGGCAAAGAAAGAGGCATATATTCTCATATATAAGTCGGTTGATCCATTCTTTGATGAGGAACAGTTAACAACTAAGGATTTCTGCTACTGGGATATTCCTGCCGTTGATTCTGAAATGTTTAACAGAGTAAGAAAGCTGCTCTTGGAGGCACAGGAAAAATACAAAATTAACGCCCAAAGCTGATGGCAGAAAATTGGCACAGTTTTGCCGATGACATAGGATTATGAATGTGTTATAATGGTATCAGTCAAAAGTGGGCTTCACCGTCGAAGCTCACTTTGTTTTTTTAGAAAGGAGGAATCCATTATGAAGAAGGAAGTGCCAATTTGGGAAAAGAGCAATCTTACATTGGACGAGGCAGCAGCCTACTCCGGTATAGGCATTAACAGACTTCGCATCTTACACAGATAATGACGATTGCGAGTTCGTCCTTTGGGTAGGTGCAAAGCGACTTATCAAAAGAAGAAAGTTTGATGAGTATATCGAAAAATGCTTTTCCGTATAAGCAGCAGGCATTTAATGTGCATTGAAAATGCTTGCGTAAGTAAAATATATTGATTTATTATAAATGCAACGGCTGTTATTCGAATAACTGTCCTGAATACACTAAATGTGAAAACAGGAAAGGCTCTATAAAAAAGCATATTTAGGTTGTTATTCTTGTGAAATTGATTGTAAAAGAGGATTATTAAGCAAAATTAAACCATATGGTTTTACATTATTTATAAAAAGATATGGCATTGAGAAACTTCTTGATTGTCTTGAGGAAAACGAAAAAAGAGGAATTGTATATCATCGTGAAGGAATTATTGGTGATTATGATGATTTTGACGATGTGGAAAAGCTAATAGAATTTATTAAAACCGGGAAACGATAACTTTCATACTTTCTGATTTATTTAATTACAGATATTTTAAACAAGAAACAAGTTAAAAAAACTGACACTGTATAAAAAACGGTGTCAGTTTATAACTAATATTAATGATTTCCTCCGCAGCCGTGTTTATCCTCGCCGCAGTGATGTTCACCGCAGTTATGCTCGCCGTGTTCGTGATGTGAACATTTTACATTCGGATTAAACAAAAGCGAGCCGTCAAGAAGTGCTTGAACCGCGTTATCGGCATTACTCGAAACACCGCCATACAGCTTAATCCCTGCACTGGCAAGCGCTGTTTGCGCCCCGCCTCCTATTCCGCCGCATATAAGCGTATCAACATTATTTTGTACAAGAAAGTCTGCCAATGCGCCGTGTCCGCTTCCCATTGTATCAAGTATTTGACTTCCTGCAATCATCTTGTTTTCAATATCATAAATTTTAAATTTCTCAGTATGTCCGAAATGCTGAAAAATCCCTCCGTTTTCATAAGTTACTGCAATTCTCATAATTTTTTCCTTTCTTGAAATAAAACATATCTGATGTTTACAATTATAATACATTTCAGTACAAAAATCAAGCCTCTGCTGTTTAATATAATATACCTATGGGGAAAACTTGCTTTTTAAGGAGATTCATGTTATAATATAAGATATATAAGTATTTTTATATAAGGAGAAAAGCATATGGCAGAGAAATACGGAGAAATACCGCCGCGTTTTACAAAGCAGTGGTGGGACTATGTCTGGTACTACTACAAATGGCACATTACCATAACCGTTTTTGCAATTATCATTGCAGCAGTAACAATCGTACAGTGTGCAACGCGTACGCGTTATGACATGACCGTAGTGTATGCAGGTCATATGAATTACTCTGATGATGAAGTTACACGTTTGCAGGAGCTTTTGTCTGAGCATATTACGGATATTGACGAAAACGGCGAAAAAAACGTAATGTTTATGCCGCTTATGTTTGTTGACAATCCCGGCTCGGAAGAATACGATTACGCTATGCAGACAAAGCTTGATTTATCATTTACAGATGATTATACATTTATATACTTAATGGACAAGTCCGAAGCAGAGTTATATTTACAGCGTGAAAGTATTGCAGATACCTTTGAAAATACAGATTTATATGCCAAAAATACAAATGCTGAAATACTGCGCGCGCCTGACGGCACAGGCTATGCGGTAAGTCTTAATGGCAGCGCGCTGTTAAAAAACAACAATATATACTGTGAGGATTTATATATACTGATAGCTAAATGTAACGACAATGACGAAGAACGCGCAATATCTCACAGAGACGCATTGAACACAGCAAGAGAACTGATAAAAGGAGAGGGTTAAAAGTGGCAGTTGTCAAACCCGAAATAATAACAAGTGAATATGAAATGTTCTCGCAGTACAGAGAAACTAAGGATATAAAGCTTCGTGATGAAATTGTAGCCTCGTACATATATATTGCTGAAATCCTATCGCGTAAATTTATCAATCACGGAGTTGAATATGACGATATTTATCAGGTGGCATGTATGGGAATACTGTATGCCGTTGAACGGTTTGACCCTGACAAGGGGGTTAAATTTGCAACCTTTGCCACTCCGACCGTTATGGGAGAAATACGCAAATATTTTCGTGACAAGGGTAGTTTTATACGCATACCGCGTACACTTTACGAGATTTTCTACAAGGCAGAAAAAATCCGCCGCGCATCATCGGACGGCATATCACAGCAGGAGCTTGCGCGTATTCTGAACATCCCCGAAAAACTTCTGGACAGCGTATACGCAGTCGGC
Organism: uncultured Clostridia bacterium; assembly: GCA_910579415.1. Lineage (GTDB taxonomy): Bacteria > Bacillota > Clostridia > UBA1381 > UBA1381 > Hominilimicola. The sequence goes on from CAJTUY010000051.1 coordinate 3,582, forward strand.
GATATATCGTTTATCCGTTCACTGGAATACGAAGCATATTCCGACGGTGAAATGACATTTTCCAATGTAGTGGGTACGGACGATAAAAATTATCTCATGATTGAAAATGAGAATTTTGTCGAATACTGTATGTCTAAATTGACAAAAAATGAACAGCAATTTGTAAATTACCGTTATTATGAGGAAAAAACACAAAAAGAAATTTCAGAAATAATGAATATGTCGCAGATGCAGGTATCACGTCTGGAAAAGAAAATACTAAAAAAACTGCGTAATCTTTATTTCAGGGACTAACAAGGAGGAAAACAATGCTGACAGAAAAGAAAAAAGAATTTATTGAATTTATGATGGATTCCGATGTTTTACGCTTTGGCGACTTCGTTACAAAAAGCGGAAGAAACACACCGTATTTTGTAAATACCGGTAACTTCAGAACCGGCAGGCAGATTGCCACGCTGGGCAAATTTTATGCAGCGCTTATAAAAGAAAATTGCGGTGAAGGCTTTGATTGTATGTTCGGACCTGCTTATAAGGGTATTCCTCTTGCAGCTTCGACAGCTGCTGCTCTTTATAATGAATACGGTATAGACAAGCCGTACTTCTTTAACCGCAAGGAGGAAAAAGATCATGGTGAAGGCGGTTCGCTTGTAGGCTATAAGCCGAAGGACGGCGACAAAGTTATTATAATTGAAGACGTTATTACAGCCGGTACAGCAGTACGCGAAACCATGCCGATTTTACAAAACTGCGCCAAAGTTGCGGTTAAAGATATGTTCATATCCGTAAACCGCTGTGAGGTAGGACAAAACCCCGAAAAGACCACCATTATGGAGGTAATGGAGGACTTCGGAATTAACGTACACGCGATAATTACAGTTAAGGATATTTATGAATATTTGAAGGAAAGCGGCTCATATGATGAAATTCTTCCTAAAATGGAGGATTATATGAGCAGGTATTGTGTACTTTAAGAGGTGATTATTATTAAACGGATTATTAAATTTATTCTTCCGCTGTTTGCGCTTATATTGATGCCCGCTTCGGCTTATGCATATAATGTTGTAAACTTGCCGGAAAGCATGTCATTATCAGACGCATTTGGTATATTTGACGCTGAGGAAATTACTCGTATAACAGTTTCCGACCCGTCAGACGGTCAGTATATTACTTTGACGGACAGTGAAATAGATGATTTTTATAATACTGTACGAGATATGCCCGTACATCGCGTAATAAATCCGACGCCGTTTCGAGGTATTGCGGTAAATGTGTATACAGAAAACAGCGAAAAGTGCTATTATCTTAATTCAGGTGTTCAGATAGGTCTTTACGGCAGTGAAAATTATATCTGTTATAAGCTGGGTAAAGAGGATACGGAAAAGCTTCTGTATCTGGACAGTAATTTTAAGGACGCAAAAGAAAAATCAAGCGGCGAAACAATTCACAGAGAAACAGCGCATGACTTTTTGAAAATGCCTCAGGCACAGTGGGCGCAGTCGTTTGCGAGAGAAGCCGCGTCAAAAAGCCTGATACCTTATGAATTTACAAGCATTTATTCCAATAATATAACACGTGAACAGTTCTGTATTTTACTTGGCAATATGATTGCGGTTAAAGAGAATTATGTATCAATAGAAAGATATATGCTTGATCGCGGAACACCGTATCTTAAAAATACGTTTGAGGACTGTACAGGCATTGACAGCTCGGTTGACATATTGTATGCGCTCGGTATTGTAAACGGCAGGGACGAAACGCATTTTGACCCATACGGTTCAATCACGCGTGAGGAAGCGGCAACGCTTTTATGCAAGGTTGCGGAAATGTACATATGGATTGGCACAGAAACAGAGCTTAAATATGATGATACCGCAAGCATTTCGGCGTGGGCAAAATTCTTTGTAACATGGGCGAATGAATACGGCATTATGACAGGTATTACCGAAACGGAATTTGCACCGCAGGGTGAATATACCGTTGAACAAGCAATTGCAACAGTGGTAAGGTTATTTAATTTATTGTCATAAACAATAGAGAAGGTATAGCAAATGCTATACCTTCTTTTTTTATCTTTCCATTTTCCAATACTGCACGCTGTACGGCGGCAGCTCGCTTCCTCCGCCGAAGTCATGGTTATTTCCCGTAATTAAATCAACAGCCATGCCGCAGCCCGCGTCAAAATGTACCGTAACAGGATTGTCATCTGCGTTAATCGCAACCAATACGCGTTCATCCTCAAACTTACGTTCAAAAATACAGTGCTTATTCTGCAAAACAACCGATTTAAAATCACCGCAGCAAAGCGCCTTGCTTTCCTTGTGCGCCTTCGCAAGCTTTGCTATAAATTCCGTAAGCTCATTTTCCTCAGGCTCATCAAAACTTACGCGAAGCGCAGGGTCACCCTCGCTCTTATGTGCTTTTGCCCCCCACTCACTGCCGTAATACACACACGGAATACCGGGCATTCCGAATACCATTCCATATACAAGCGGCAAATGATTTTCATTCGTAAGGATACTTGCAATTCTCGATACATCATGATTATCGGCAAAGCTCAACAAATGTCTGCCCCTATAAAGTGTCCAGTTTTCAGGTCCGAACTGACGAAGCAGAGAATGTATAATTTCAAACATATTCATGCTGTTAAAGCTTGAATAAATACCCTTGTAGCACTCGTAGTTGGTACAGCTATGACACATTTCGTCATTTACGAATTGGTTATAGTCACCGTGCAGAAGCTCGCCTAAAAGCAGAAACTCCTCTTTTAAACCGTCGGTAAACCGTCTTAAACGCTTTAAAAAATCCTTGTCAAGACAGTATGCAACGTCCAGACGAAGTCCGTCAATATCAAATTCCTCAACCCAGCCTTTAACAGCATTTAGGATATGTTCTACAACCTCATCATTACGCAAATTCAGCTTTACAAGGTCAAAATTGCCCTCCCAGCCTTCATACCACAAGCCGTCATTATAATTTGAATTACCGCCGAAATCAATATGAAACCAGTCGCGGTAATGTGAAGCTTCACGATTTTTAAGTACATCCTCAAATGCCCAGAAACCGCGTCCCACATGATTAAATACACCGTCAAGCACGACCTTTATGCCGTTTTTATGAAGCTCTTTGCAAAGCTTTTTAAAATCCTCATTTGTACCTAAACGGCAGTCAATTTTCGTATAATCACGCGTGTTGTAGCCGTGAGTATCCGACTCAAATACCGGCGAAAAATATATCGCGTCGGCGCCCAGTTTCTTTATGTGCGGTATCCATTCACTTACCTTTTCTATTCTGTGCGTAAGTACTCCGTCATTTTCAAACGGCGCGCCGCAGAAGCCTAACGGATAAATCTGATAAAATACGCTTTTATATGCCCACATATTATTTACCTGCTTTCTTTATAATGTCTGCTATTATTGTACCATTAAATCACCTTATTCGTCAACATTAACTTAGACTTGACATAATTTTAATTATATGGTATACCTATTATTGGAAAAGAGTGATAGTATTATGATAACAACAATAACGGTTTCGGCGATAATTATAATATTCGCCGTGTTTATGCTTGCATGGAGAATACGCTTTGCAGGCAGAGGAAATTTTTTTAATGATTACTTTTCAGTTGACGAAACTCGTGCAATAAAGGGAATGTGCGCCGTATTTATTTTATTCAGCCATATATGTACATACCTTGCCGATTACTTCCCTGCATTTTTTCTGTTTAAATATGTCGGAGCGATAATGGTAGGCGGATTTTTCTTCGTGTCGGGCTACGGTCTGCAATACGGCGTTATGAACAGAGAAAACTATCTCAAAGGGTTTTTTAAAAAACGTCTTTTGACTATTGCCGTACCGTATTATATTATAAATGCATTTTATATTGTAACAAACGATATGGAAAGTGACGCAATTATAAAATCGCTGTTCGGTTTTTATCTGTGGTACGTTATGGCGATTACAATTTTCTATATTGGCTTTTATCTATGCAACAGGTTGTTTAAGCCCAAAAATTCACCGTTTGCCATGACGGTATTTATACTGTTTTATATTATAATAATGCTGAAGCTTAATTTTGGTTACTGGTGGTTTAATTCCTGTCTGGCATTTGCGGCAGGGATATGGATATGCCGCCTGTTTAAAAGCTTTACCGCATTCTTTAAACGACAATGGCATCTTAAGCTTGCGCTTTGCGCGGTAATATTTGCGGCAACTTATTACTACTATTGCCGCCATGCAAACGACACAACGCTGATTTGTCTTTTGATTACGCTCGTAAATACAACTGCCTTTTCTGTAATGCTGGCAATACTTGCTATGAAAGTACAGATTAACAACCCGATTTTGCGTATCTGCGGCAACCTGTCGCTTGAATTATATCTCACACATGCGCTGTGGATAACGTGGCTTCGTGTCGGAACAATACATTCGGCAACAGGAACACTTTTTGACAATAACATAATATACCTTATCGGAATTGTAGCAGGCACTTTCACAATGTCGCTTGCCGTACATACAGTATCGGGCGTTATTTTGGGAAATAGACGCAAAATACTTGAAAACCGCGCTAAGGTGTGATAAAATATATCGGAAATGAGATTAAAGGAGTAAAAGATATGTCAGGACATTCAAAATGGAGTACAATCAAGCGTAAAAAGGGCGCGAACGACGCGCAGAGAGCTAAAATATTTACAAAAATTGCGCGTGAAATTATTGTTGCGGTTAAAGCAGGCGGACCCGACCCAGACAATAATTCAAGCTTAAAGGACGCAATTGCAAAGGCGCGTTCAAATAATATGCCTAACGATAATATTAACAGAACAATAAAAAAAGCCGCCGGCGATACGGACAGCGATAATTACGAAAGCATTACCTATGAGGGCTATGGTCCGGCCGGAGTTGCAGTTATTGTAAACACGCTTACCGATAACAGAAACAGAACTGCGGCTGACGTGCGTCACGCATTTGACAAGAACGGCGGAAATATGGGTCAGACAGGCTGTGTAAGCTTTATGTTTGACCGCAAGGGCGTAATCGTTATTGAAAACAACGGTCTTGACGAGGACGAGATTACTATGGATGCGCTTGAGGCAGGCGCGGATGATTTGGAGATAGACGAGGAGTGCGTTGAAATTACGACTGCACCTGAAAATATGGGCGCTGTACGCGACGCGCTTAGCGAAAAATATACAATTTCTTCAGCTGAAGTAAGTATGGTTCCGCAGACAATGACGGAGCTTACGGACGAAGCGCAGATTACTTCAATGACAAAGCTTCTGGATATGCTGGAGGATAACGATGATGTTCAGGACGTATACCACAACTGGGATATGCCCGATGAAGATTGATTAAGCTTAGGCTGGATTAAATTGTCCATCTTACCATTTTTTGCTCGGAGCAGTACCCGCGTACAGCACCGCTCACTGCAAAACGGCAATCTGAACAATTTTCTCTCAGCCTTATTTCTTACTTGATATAGTCATTAAAAGAGGAATAAAAATGAAAAATCTAATTTTGAAAATTTTAAAAAACACTTGGGGCTTGCTTATATTTACGCTGATAAGCGGTCTGGCATATTTCTCTGTTGTATACAGATTTGTACTTATGCATACCGAAGTCGGAGGACATCTTCTCGGAATGTTCCTGCTTCCGCTTGTCGTATGCGGCGCGGCGCTTGTTCTTGTAAAGCTGATTAAGCAATGTCTTTCAGACGAACGGGAAGGAACGGCGGTAACAATATTTTTACTGCATGTATTCTTTATAATAGTCGCGGCAGTAACCGCCGCTGTAATACTTTTTGTATAGAAAAAACCGCCTTATGGCGGTTTTTAACTTTTTATCAGATTATAAAATTCATTTCTCAGTTCATGGTCGGTATCGAACAGACCGCGTATTGCGCTTGTGCGCGTCTTTGCTCCGCGTGATTTTATACCGCGCGCGGTCATACAGCTATGCTCGCCCTCCACTACTACAATAACGTCCTCAGTTTCACATACCTTTTGAAGTATTTCCGCAATATCCGAACAGATTCTCTCCTGCAATTGCAGTCGTTTTGCCACCATATCGCATATACGCGCTATTTTGGACAAGCCAATTACTTTTTGGTTCGGTATATACCCAATATGACATTTCATATTATACATAAGCGCAAGATGATGTTCACAAAAACTGAATACCTCAATATCCTTTACGATTACAAGGTCGTTTGTCCGAACGTCCTCAAAACATTTGTCAAACATTTGAGCAATTTCATCATTTGTATAGCGCATACCCTCGAAAACTTCGTCATACATACGCGCGACGCGGTCGGGAGTTTCACGCAGACCCTCACGATTCGGGTCATCGCCAAGCTCCTCAATAATTGTTCTTATTGCGGCTTTTATTTTCTCGTGATTAAATTCTTTTTTCAATTCTATACTCCCCTTTCTTCGGGATTCCATATAACCTTATGAATTTGCAGCTGAAAAACCACATCTTTCAGTACAGGCTCATTCATAATGTGTTCTATCAACTTTTGCGGTTCGTATTCACCGAATACCACACCTGCGTAAATATGCGGCATTACATCATATTTTTCACTGAGCCTGTCCATTACCGACTTCATCATATTAACATCCTCTCCCGAACCCACGACAAATTTTACGACGTCGCAGGGACGCAGGCTAAGGAAATTATCCCAAATCATTCTGTCCGACATACCGCTTGACGGCAGTTTATAGTCAATGGTGTAAAACATATTCGATACATCTCCGACCTTTGCGGAAAACCCGGCTATGTCCACAGCGCCGTTTGTTTCGATGTTTACTTCATACCCGTCCTTTAAAAGCCGCGACACAAGCTCTGCGCTGTCCTTATGTAAAAGCGGCTCGCCGCCTGTAAGCGTGATACGCTTAAACTGTTTATTGACGCAAGAGAGTATTTCATCAATACTCATTTCCGTATACTCGCAAGGCTCGTCCTCTCCGAAAAGCGCGTACAGCGTATCACAGTACGAACAGCGCAGATTGCACCCCGCAAGACGAATAAATGTTGCAGTCTGACCTGTACGCAGACCCTCGCCGTCAATGCTGTCAAAAATCTCTACTATCTTCATATTTTCTCCCTTGACAATTTTTACGTTTTATGTTATATTATATATGCAATGTAATTGAATATTGAAATCTTATTTACAACAGGTGTGTTTTTTTTGTCAAAAATACACGCTCTTGTGAATCGCTTGTTGTATATAAAACTATAAGTATTCAATTACATTGCAGTAATGAGCAGTGTATTTTTATGCGTTGCTCTGACGGGCGGCGCATTTTTTATTTAAAATGCATACTCTTTTTCAATATAGTTTATTTAATTAAATTTGTTTAGCATTTATCTTTTTTTAAAATATTGAATTTTGTAGCATTAGAGTAGCACGTTTTTAATAAGAATGCGCCTGTCCGCTTTTAACCACACATTTTTTGATTTTTTATTAAGACTGAAAGAAAATCGTTCAAATTGCCGTTTTGAAAGGCGACGACGTACATATGTACTTCGAGACTTGAAAAATGGTGAGTTGGGCGATTTTATTCAGTCTGTTATTTTATATAGCTTGCCGTATTATCCATACTTT
>CAJTUY010000052.1:0-10327 GCA_910579415.1 uncultured Clostridia bacterium
ATGTTTTATGACAAGCATACTGTATTTGTGAAACACTAATCGTTGTATCTCTTTGTCATCATACGATAAATCAAACATAATTTCTCCGATGTATATTAAAATATTATAAATTGCGTCCACTCAATGCCGCGCCTATAATTCCAGCATCATTAAACAGGGTGGCAGCTTCTATTTTTGTTTTTTCTCTGTATTTGTTGTAGTCGCCTGCATAAACGTATTCACGAAGCGGATTAAGCAGATAATCTCCCTCTTGGGATATTCCGCCGCCAATTAGAATTTTACTCGGCTGAAATATGTTTAGTATAGAGATTAGTCCATAACTTACATATCGGATATATTGCTCTACCACTGCCTTTGCAGTTCTGTCGCCCGCTTTAGCGCAATCAAATGCTGTTCTGCCTGATACTTCACCGTTTTCTCTCACCCAACTGTGCATAAGTGAACGCGTATCTGACAGCATTGCTCTGTTCGTCTGACGTATAAGTGCCGTAACTGACGCATATGTTTCCCAGCAGCCTTTATTTCCGCAAGAGCAAATCTCATTTCCGGCTGCATTGATTATTATATGTCCAAGCTCACCGCCCGCGCAGTTAAACCCTCTGTATGGCTTACCATTTATGATAACTCCGCCACCGACACCTGTTCCGAGAGTAATCAGCACAAAGCTGTCGGCATTATCGCCATTTACAGCATACTCACCTAATGCCGCCGCATTTGCATCATTCTCTAAGTTGACGGGTTTGCCAAGCTTCTTTTCAAGCATTGCGCCTAATTCTGTATTCTTCATACGAAGATTACACGCATACGCAACTATTCCGTTTTTATTATCAACCGTTCCCGGACAGCCGATTCCGACAGATTTAATTTCTGATATTTGACGATCTGCACCATTTACTACATCAATACACAAATTCGCCATATCCTCAACTATTTCCTCAACAGGTCTTTGCGCAAGTGTCGGAACTGATGATTTATATATGATCCGTCCCATTTCGTCTACTACTCCTGCGGCGATATTTGTACCGCCTAAATCTATTCCTATATACATTTATTTACCTCTTTTTGAATAAACACCCCTGCCTCTATGCAATATAGAGGCAGGGGCACAATTACTATTTTTTACTTATTTTACTGTGTAACCGCGTCACATCTTGGCTGCATACTTTCAAGGCTGTTCCACATTAACACCTTGACTCTTGTATAGTCGCCGTCAAAGGCATTCGGAAGGCTAATGCTTGCACCTGCCGCATTTGTCTTTATATCTGATATATCCTTGATTGTAGCTTTTACGAGATTGCCATTAGCTGTATATGTTGCAATTATAAGATATGCGCTTTCATTTGTGCGCTTTATTACATTTACCGTGCTGTCCGCTGCATTAACGCCCTTAATCTCATAATCGTCAGTCTGGATTTCTTCCCAGCGTGCATAAAGAGTTGTACCATTTAAGTCTGTAACATTTTCGGCTGTTATTGTCTCTATCTTATCGCCTTCTGTTTCAGATGTATACCAACCCTTGAACTCATATCCTTCTTTTTCAGGTGTTGTAAGTTCGGGCAAATCCTCTATTGTGCCGGTTATTTCACTGCTTTCTTCACCGTTCTGCAATGTTATTTTATACGTTACAATCTCCCACTGTGCATTAAATCTAAGCGAGCCTTGTATTGACGCAATATTTGTATATACCGCATTGTCACTTCCGTATTTATATATTGTGTCGTCTCCGTCTACCTTCCAGCCTTCAAACGTATATCCTGCACGGATTGGCTCCTGCTCCGGTATCACTATTTGAGTGGTTGATTCCTGATCATATTCATTTGAATCACTCGGCTTATTTGTAACACCTGCTTCTGGAGCTAAATATGCAACGGTAAATTTACCGTGTTCTATCCAGCGCGCATATATTGTTTTTTCTGTGCTGTCACCAAAGAACGCAAGCATTTTATCTGCTGTATTGAAATGCTCATTAGTTACAACATTACCGCCGCCGTTTGGTTCGGTGCGCCAATTTGTGAAATTGTAACCCTGACGCGTAGGATTTTCAGACGGTAATTGCAGTAAGCTTTCAACTGTGCCTGTAAGAGTTGTATTTTCTATGCCTGTTCCTTCCTGCAAATCAAGCTTTAATGTATATGTTTTAGGCGTAATATTTACTGTTACCTTAACCGCTTTATCAGGCATTGTAAAGCTGTACTTGCCCTCTGTTTCTGTAATAGCTTGGCTTTCTCCGCCCTCCGGCTGATATGTAACACTTGATATGTCATATCCGTTGGGAGCTGTCACTATAAATTCAACAGGATTGCCCTCCGTTGCAGTTTCAGGTGCTGTGATTGTACCCTTTAAGCCTTCGGGAATGGTTCCCTCTGACACAAACTCTGATGTAATATCGCTTGTAATCTTTTCAGGTTCAGTTATATTTGCATCAAATGTAATTCGGTTATACGCAATATCAGTTGATTTAAAACGTAATTTATGCGGTCCCTGCGTTGCCCAATCACCTGTCGTTTTAATCTTTAACGTGGCAATCTGCGGAGTTCCCGACGAAGTTTCAAAGCTGTAATCAGAAGCAGGAATTTCCGTTTCAGCGTTATTCTTTACCTCATACAGCTTTGTCGCATTTTTCCACGCGTCAGTGTAATCGCTTACAGTAATTGTTATATCATTCTTTTTAGGCGTATCTCTTAAATTAGATAAGCTCGGCTGAAGCTGGTCTGCTACTGTTTTATAGAATTTACTGAACATGGTTGCGCCCTTGGTATTTGCCCTCATGTTATATATTCCCACAGGCTGATTTAAACGCGGACGAAATTGAATAGTTACCGTACCGTCAGACGCAACTGTTTTTTCATCAATAAATTGTATTTTATCTTTGCTTACAGTTTCCCCATCTCCAAGCTTCTGATTTGCAAGAAAGCTCATATTTTTGCCTTCCACGTTATCGCCTTCAAGCTTCAGTTTGATTTTCAACAGTGTTGACGGCGAAATACGGAGCATTCCCTCCTCGTCCGACGCGTCTGTTTTTAATGTCTCATTCAGGTTCTCGGTTTCTGTGTTGACAGTTACCTCCTCAGCGGTAATGTCGCCCTCTGCCGCAAGCGCGGAAACCGAAAGACTTCCCGCCATTATTAGAGCTAAAATCCCCGATAATATTTTTTTCATTTTTTATTCCTCCTCTTTTTTATTAAAATCCAGCGATATGCTATCGCCGTTATTTTCTATGTTTAATACGTCTGCGAACATTGCGCGTATTGTTGATACGGGAACAAAGGTTCTTCCGTTTATGATTTCGGGCTTAGGCAAGTCCGTTCTAAGCTTCGCGTTTATATATGTATCCTCCTTGCTCATATCGAAGTATGCGCTTATATACGGATAAAAGACAGACACCATTTTTGTTTTGCTGTCCCACGATATTTCCATTCCGACTGCTTCGGCAAGCGGACGGAGCGGTATCATAAATTCGTCTTTTATATACGGCGGCGCATCGGTTGCTTTTTCCCCGCCGTTTATATACACTGCCGAAATACCGTTCTTAAATTCTATCTTATCTTCAATTTTAGGTATTTCAAATGTTGGGAATGTGTTATATCCTCCCACATAAGTATCTATCCCTTCAGCAGGTATACCTTTAAGACTATAATTCTCTTTATCCAACAAAATCAGATTAATACTGTCCGGAATAAAACGCAGAGGATAATAGTCATCAGAATTCCACAGTGCATCAGGATTTTTAGATATCAATGTAAAATAGAATAGAGGTCCATCACGCAAAACCACATTATCTTCAGCGCTGAAATCAATATAATTAACCGAAACTATATCCTCACTTACAGAAACTTCTGCAATATCCGTATCCTGTACAAGCATCGCCGTACTTGTCTCAAGCAACAGACCGTTATTTTTATTTGTTTTTAACATAAAATGCTCTGTATCATATGCAAACTTAAACTCAATTCCACAAAGCCCGTCATTATCCTGCGGTAAATTTTTAGTATAAACAGGAACCAATATTTCATTATCCTCATTCATACTTTGCGGTGCAAAAAATATACATGGGCTTTCTTCAGCTAATATTGTAACTGACACACGCAACAGCAATGCAAAAATTACAACTATACTGAGTTTTATTTTCATTAAATCGACTCCTTTCCATATAATTTCGATATATCGCTCATCACAGAATACACGGTGTAAATAAGAGGGAGAGAGGGTCTTATTGGGGTAACAAGAATCCGTATATTCTGAGATCAATTATATATCTAAATTTTATTCCATAACCGTTATTTCCTTAACAGTTACAAGCTGCGGATATGTAAGCGAAATATTCCCTTTCCGATTATGCGCCGTAAAATCAAGATACGCTCTGTCGGTATTGCCGTTCGTACCGCGTACCGTCACACTTATTTCAATTTCGCCATCAATCTTAGCCGATATAACAAGCTGAGATATTTCGTCCGTGTCAGCCGAATATTGTATACACAGCAGATGTTTTCCCGTATTTTCATAATTTATGTCAATAAGCTGACCATTTTCAGGATTTTCATACTCAAACACTGTTTCCAGTTCATCGAGCTTATCCTTTAACGAGGTCACAAGTTTCCCTCCGCTTTCGACAAACCGTTCAAAGGTATGCGTTCCCATTATGTAATTTAAGATATTTTTTGCGTTTCTCTGTAATTGTCCGCGTGTAAGAGTTCCTTTTTCAAGGCTTTCCTCAATGTTATTCTTATGCGTCAATGCGTCACTTGACAGCATATACACGTCATTCTGCGCGATTACTATATCACGTAAATTCTGCGTTTCGCCGTCCTCCTTGCTAAGCTTCGGCCACCAGTCTGTCATAACCATTCCCGTATAGCCCCATTCCTCTCGAAGGATTACGGTGTTCAGTTCATAATTTACCGCCGTCCAATGCTCGTTTATCGGGTTATATGAAGTCATTATTGTTTTTGTATTGCCTTCTTTCACACATATTTCAAAAGGCTTCAGATATATTTCTCTTAGCGCGCGCTCGGAAATGGTTGATACTGTATCTCGTCTGGCAAATTCCTGCGAGTTTGCAGCAAAATGCTTGACTGTCGCGCTGTTGCCGTGTATGTTCATTCCTCTTACCAATGCCGCGCCGATTTTTCCTGTAAGATACGGGTCCTCCGACAGATATTCAAAATTCCTGCCGTTTAGCGGAGAACGGTGAATGTTTATACCCGGTCCCAGCAATGAGTCAATACTATGACTGCATAATTCTACGCTTGCATATTCGTACAGCTTTTCAGCCACTTCCATATCCCACGTACAGGCAATAAGCGTACCGTTCGGCATACTTGTAGCTTTATCGCCGTTATCCATTCGAATACCTGAAGGTCCGTCTGCAAGACAAACTACAGGTATTCCGAAATTGGAAAGCTCCTGCGTCACACCGCCGAATACGCCCGTGTTTCCCGGACGCGCCTTCGGCGAGGACATTCCTTCGCCTGTTACAAGACAGCGCAGGTCTGTATCCGATAACTGTGCGATAAATTCCTCCATTGTATTTCTGCCGTTCTTGACATCAATCAGCTTTATATCTTTATCGCCTGTATATTCTATTGTTTTGGGCAAATTATCCGCTATTCTCTTGTCATAATCAACCGTTCTTGTTGATACGCTTCTGTATGAAGGTTTTAAATCATCTGACGGATAAAGCACGTCAAAATCACGCTCGGGAGCAAGCGCCTGTGTAAGCTGTTTTGTGACTGTCAGTTCATCTATCGCAAAAGTAAACGCTTTTTTAGCGTCCCTTACATTTTTACCGATATAGATGTTATATTCTCCCGCTTCAAGCACATAGCAGGACTTATGTCCTGTTATTCCGCCATCGTCATATGAGGCAAAATCGGCTATATCCATTTCAAGCAGTAATCCGTCGCTTTTATTCGGCGCGATTATACCTGTTTTTACAAAGGCGCACAATGACCTCTTGCTTTTTCCGAGCTTGCCCTGCGGCGCTTCAACATATGCCTGCACCACTTCCCTGCCGCTTACATTGCCTGTATTCTTAACAATAACAACGGCGGATATTTTATCATTATTCTTTGTTATACTGTACGGCTCTATCTCAAAATCAGTATATGACAAGCCGAATCCAAACGGATACAATACCTTTTCGGGCGCAAAGGTTTCAAAATATCTGTAACCGACATAAATATCCTCCTGATATAGATTAAAGTCCTTATTCCCAAAATTCTTACTGCTCGTATAATCGGATATATTGCGAGCTATTGTATCAGACAATCTGCCGCTTGGATTTACTTCACCCGACAGCACATCAGCTAGGGCATTTCCGCCCTCCTGTCCGCCCTGCCAGACATACATAACAGCCTTGATATTATATTTTTCCGCCCAATTCATATCAATGATGTTTCCGACATTGAGAAGAACAACAGTATTTTCAAAATACTTTGAAACAACCTCTAAAAGCTGTTCCTCCCCGTCTGTCAGATACCAACTTCCCTTTTCGGGAGCGTTGTCCCTGTCCTCGCCTGCCGTTCTGCCGATTACAATTACAGCGACGTCCGATTTTACACGCGCGGCTTTTACAATGCTTTCGTCAGGAACATATTCCTTCTGAAACCACGGTTCTGTCGCCCAGCCGTTTCCCTCGTCAAACGGATTTTCCAAAATCCATTTTTTATAGATTTCGACAAGCTCTGTATTTACATTGATTTTAGGATTATTAAGCGCGCCGTCAATGATATTAACGACGTATTCCGTATGTACAAGACCGCCCGAGCCTGTTCCGCTTTTTATGTAATCTATCTGTGTTCTGCCGAAAAACGAAACTGTGTTTTCAGGCTTTATCGGCAAAACATTATTTTCATTTTTAAGTAATACGCAACCCTCCGCCGCAAGCTTACGCGAATGTACCGCAAGCGGCGCGTACGGCTTTTCCTCTAATTCTTTTATATCTATCATAATATCCAACCTTTCGAACAAATTGACGTTACATACTTTGCAACTCAAATATCATATTATCACAGTCGTGTTCCGTACTGTCTATGACAATTCCGTAATTCATAAGCGTTCTGCCGCTTTTGGTTTCACCGTTAATTGTATACTTCGCCTTTTCGTCAAGTCCTTTAAGCTTTAAGTATACTGCTTCATTTTCAGGTCTTGCCTCTTTGACAACATAATACACAACCGCTTTTTTCTTGTCCTCTGACACATACATCCACGCCGAATGTCTTGAAGTGAACGGATTTAAAAGTCTGTAATAATCACCTGTCATTACAATTTCACGAATACCCTTGTAGAACTCAACCTGCTTTTTCATCTCGTTAAGCTCATTATCACCAAGAGCCGATAAATCAAGCTCATATCCGAATGCTCCGTTCATTGCAACAGTTCCGCGCATTGACAATGAGCTTATCCGTCCTGTCTGATGATTAGGCACTGCTGAAACATGCGCGCCTACCGTTGAGGCAGGGTACACCAGACTTCCGCCGTACTGGATATACAGACGTTCAACCGCATCTGTATCGTCACTCGTCCAGTTCTGGGGCATATAATAGAGCATACCCGCGTCATTTCTGCCGCCGCCGCTTGCACAGCCTTCAAATAAAACATCAGGAAACGCAGTTGTTATTCTTTCAAGCACATCATACAGTCCGAGAATATACTTATGATAAAATTCTCCCTGTTTATCTGACGGTAAATTCAGTGAATACACATCACTCATATTTCTGTTCATATCCCATTTTACATATTCAATATTGGCGCTGCCGAGAATATCGGTAATGCGGTTAACAATATAATCCCTCACATCTTCCCTTGTATAGTCCAGAATAAGCTGATGTCTGCACAAATGCGGTTTCACATTTGAAACACTAATTGCCCAGTCGGGATGCGCTCTGTATAAATCACTATCGGGAGAAGCCATTTCAGGCTCAAACCACAGTCCGAATTTCAACCCTCTCTTGTTCATCTCATTAGCAAGCTCTGCAAGCGTACCGCCGAGCTTTTCTTTATTCTCAAACCAGTCGCCAAGAGAGGACGTATCGTCATTACGTCTGCCGAACCAGCCGTCATCAAGCACAAAAAGTTCAATACCTATTTTGCTTGCTTCGTCCGCTATTGCAAGGAGCTTTTCCTTTGTAAAATCAAAATATGTCCCCTCCCAATTATTTATAAGGATTGGACGAACCTTATCGCGCCACTTTCCTCTGCAAAGACGTGTTCTGTACAATTTATGGAAGGTGTTAGACATTTTTGAAAAGCCGTTTGACGAATACACCATAACTGCCTCAGGAGTAACAAAGCTTTCGTTCTTTTCAAGCTTAAATCTAAAATTAAACGGATTTATTCCGGCTTGTACTCTTACAGTTTCGTACATTTCCTGTTCCATAATAAAACGGTGATTTCCGCTGTAAACAAGCGATATGCCGTACACGTTGCCATAGTCCTCATTTGAACCCTTATCAAAGAACATCAAAAACGGATTTTCTGCGTGTCCCGACGCTCCTCGTCTTGACTCAAAGCCCTGCGTGCCTTTATGTACAACATTTCTGTCTATGTGCTTTTCCCTCGCCCACGCGCCTTCAAGATGAATATATTCATATTCACCGGCAGGAAAATCAATACTTACGCTCTGCGCGTTATTGAGATACATATACGGATTTGAAATATTTATTACCTCGCTGTGACGGCATATTACATTCAGATTTTCAAAAATTGTATAGTATAACCTTACTTCTAAGCCATGAGCTTCATCTGACATTGTAATAATAAGCGTCTGAGCCTCATTGTCATTCTCGGTATATACCGCCGGAAGTCCTTCTAGCGGTGGTTTACCGTCTATGATTTTATGACTTTTATATTTTAATTCGGGAGTGTGCAGTCCCTTATCTGTTTCAATTTCATATGCCGGAGAACGAAAATCAGACGCACCCGCTGACGGATATTCCTGCGGCAAAACCGACAGTGAATACAACACATTACTGTCACCAGCGTTACAGACTATGTTATGTCCTCTGCTCGGCAGTCTTATATCCTCTGCGTCAATTCTTGCTCCGTAATATAAATTCAGCAAATCATCCTGTTCCGATATTTCTATCACATAACTCATTTCATTATTGTATATGTGAAATCTGTTATTTTTAATTTCTATTGCCATTATCTGCTCCTTTATTCCATAACAATCACATTCTTTATACTTTATCCAACTGCTTTCCGTTACAGGCATAGATTACTGCATTATCCTATTTTAAAATCAAAGCGCCTCCGCCTCCATACTAAAAGAGACTGAGGCACTTTTGTTCATATTTATTTCTTAATTGATATCGGTTTACGTATATTTTCTCTATGTTTTCTTAGCCTTTAACAGAACCAACCGTAATGCCTTTAACGAAATACTTTTGAAAAAACGGAAATGTGAAAAGCAATGGTCCTACTGCTACCACACACATTGCCATACGTAGATTAAGTGTAGGCATTGCCGATGCCGCCTCGCTTGTTCCCATTACAGCTCGCCCTGCTTCCGAATTAAGAAATTGTGATTTTTTCAGTATTTGCATCAATAAATATTGAAGCTTATACAGCTTTTGATTATCTACATACAACAGCGATAAGTACCAATCATTCCAATAACCGAGTGCATAAAACAATGCTATTGTCGCAAGCACAGGTTTTGATAAAGGAAGTACAATCCCAAAGAATATGCGAAGCTCAGATGCACCGTCAATTCGCGCGGCCTCCATAATCGAATCAGGAAGTCCCTGAAAAAATCCTTTCATCAAAATAATATACCACGCATTTACAGCCAAAGGCAGTATCAATGCCCATACCGTATTTTTTAAATGCAACCATTGAGTCACCAAAATGTATGTTGGCACGAGCCCTCCGTTAAACAACATTGTAAAGAAAACGAAAAAGCTCAAAATCTTTCTGTAACGATAATTTTTTCGTGAAATAACATATCCCGCACTTGCAGATATGCACAGTCCGATAACTGTTCCGATAATTGTTGTTATAATTGTGATTGTATACGAATCTATAATCATCCCGGGACTGGCAAACACTGCTTTATATGCTTCCAATGAAAAGCTGCGGGGAATCATCGAATAACCGTACTGTTGTATTTCTTTTTCAGTTTGAAATGAGGAACCGAGAACAAGTAAAAACGATCCTATGCAAAATATACCCAAAAATATCAGTAATATATGCGAAATCACTTTTATAATTTTTTCATCGGTATTTTTAATTGTTTGAAAAACGTCCTTTTCTTTTTTTAACATACCCAATTCCTCCTTAGAACAATGCACTGTCTGGCTCAATTTTTCTAACAATAAGATTTGTT
>CAJTUY010000052.1:10393-10723 GCA_910579415.1 uncultured Clostridia bacterium
GATAAAACCTACCACTGCCTGTATAAATCCAGTTGTCGAAGCCATTCCAATGTCAGAAACATTCATAAGCGAACGGTAAACATAAGTGTCAATTACATCGGTTGTCGGATAAAGCAACGGAGAATTCATCGTAGTATTATAGAATAATCCGAAATCACCACGCAACATATTACCAACATTTAAAATCATCATAACAATAACTATCGGTTTAATCATTGGTAAGGAAATATACCATATCTGCTTAATTTTTGAAGCGCCGTCAATTTTTGCCGCCTCAAAATATTCCGAATCCAAACCTGTTAGAGCCGCCAAATAAATAACCGCATTATA
>CAJTUY010000052.1:10733-11116 GCA_910579415.1 uncultured Clostridia bacterium
GCCAACATTCTTCAAAAGATTCGTCAAGATTAAAATGACAGGCCAATACTTCGGCTCATTATACCACAGCCTTGCTTCTCCTCCAAATAATTCCGCTATTTTGTTTAACATACCGTGGTCGGCGTCCAAAAGAGTGTTAAGTATGTACGAAACCGCAACCCACGACAGAAAGTATGGTATAAGCAGCGACGTCTGATAAACCTTCTGAGCTCTTCCTGATAACTCATAAAGAAGCAATGCTACAAAAACCGCCGCCGCAGTACCCACAAGCAAAAATACTAAATTGTATGCAATAGTGTTAAAAATTGCAGGCCATATTGTTCCGGTTTTAAATAAGAACTTAAAATTTTCCAATCCGCACCAGGGGCTTTTGAAAACCCCCA